>NZ_CP187112.1:2637500-2787386 GCF_050613275.1 Anoxybacillus dikiliensis | reverse complement strand
GCCGCTCTCCCTCCTTCTCCGCGCGGGTGTTCAACATTTGTATAACTTTGTCTATAAAAAAATTTTTTTCGACAATTTTCACTGGTTGTGGACAAATATTTACACAGGATGTGGACGAACCTGTCCACACATTATCCACATTTTGTGGATAATGAAAAAAAACTTATAGAATTATCCAGAGTAAAAACAACAATATAATAGCAGATAAATACTTATGTTGCAATGGGTTTAAAATATTATCCACAAAACGAAAAAGATGTGAAAAAAATTTATCCACAAGGTTATAAGATGTGAAAAACTTGTCGATAAATGTTGTGGATACGAAAAAAACGACAAAAATTTTATCCACAACAATAATCACAAGATAGTCAAAAAAAGATACTCCTGGAGTAGTTGACATTTCTCTAAATTTCTCACTATAATTAGAAAGACTGTCTTTTAACAGTTATTCCTCAGGGAGGTGTCATATATGAAAAGAACGTATCAACCAAATAAGCGGAAGCGTAGTAAAGTACACGGTTTCCGTGCGCGCATGAGCACAAAGAACGGAAGAAAAGTTCTTGCTCGCCGTCGTCGTAAAGGAAGAAAAGTATTATCTGCATAGGCCACTGAACGATCAGTGGTCTTTTTTCTAACGGGAGTTACGATCGAGGTGTGATTGGGACACATGAAAAAAAAATATCGCATAAAAAAAAATGATGAATTTCAAGAAGTATTTCAACGAGGAGCATCGGTAGCGAATCGGCAGTTTGTCATATACGTTCTAGATAAGCCTGAACAATCGTATTTCCGCATCGGATTATCTGTTAGCAAGAAAATTGGGAAAGCGGTCGTTCGAAATCAGGTGAAGCGCTATATTCGCCAAGTGTTTCACGAAGAACGTGATCGGATCGAAGCGGGAAAAGATTATGTCATTATTGCGCGGATGCCAGTAGCTACGATGGGGTATGAAGAGGTAAAAAAAAGTTTATTGCACGTTTTGAGACGGGCAAACGTTTTTCATTAAATGTTTGGACGAGCGATATGTTAAAATATTTCGTGGAACGTATAAAGTAAGGGGGAAAAACGAGTGAAAAAAAGGCAAGTCGCATGGCTGTTTCTACTTCTTGCTGTTGTGTTAGCAGGATGTACAGAAATTAATCAGCCAATTACTGCAGAAAGTAAAGGATTTTGGAACGAGTACATCGTTTACCCACTATCTTGGTTAATCACATACATGTCTGAGTTATTTGGCTCCAATTACGGTTTAGGTATTATTGTCGTTACGATTCTAATTCGTTTAGCTATTTTGCCGCTAATGGTCCAACAAACGAGAAATTCTAAAGCAATGCAAGCGCTACAACCAGAACTACAAAAACTTCGTGAAAAATATAGTTCAAAAGATGCGCAAACGCAACAAAAACTGCAACAAGAAACGATGTTGCTTTTCCAAAAGCATGGTGTCAATCCGCTGGCAGGTTGTTTGCCACTACTTATTCAAATGCCAATTTTAATTGGTTTTTACCACGCGATTATGCGTACAGAAGAAATTGCACGCCATAACTTTTTATGGTTTGACTTAGGGGAAAAAGACCCATTCTATATCTTGCCGCTTGTGGCGGGGGTAACGACATTTATTCAGCAAAAGATGATGATGGCAGGCACGGAACAACAAAATCCGCAAATGGCAATGATGCTTTGGTTAATGCCAATTATGGTCGTTGTATTTGCCATTAACTTTCCAGCTGCCCTCTCACTTTATTGGGTTGTCGGAAACTTGTTTATGATTGCACAAACGTATTTCATTAAAGGACCAGACTTAAAAGCAACAAAACAAGCTGGGGGAACAGGAAAGTGAAACGAGTGACGATGGGTGGCCAAACGGTAGAAGAGGCAGTGGAAAAAGCGTTAGCGCAATTACATGTGCCGAAAGAAGCGGTCGATATTGTTGTTGTTCAACAAGAAAAAAGGCCGTTTCTTGGCTTGTTCGGCGGAAAAGAAGCGGTTGTTGAAGTAACGATTAGTAACCCGTTTTTTTGCGTGGAATCGTTTTTAAAACATGTGATTGGACAAATGAATGTACGTGTCGCTCTTTCTTGTCAAGCGGAAGGAGACCGTTTCGTTGTTTCGCTTTCGGGGCAAGATGTAGCACGAGTAATTGGAAGACACGGTCAAACACTTAACGCTTTACAATTATTGGCGCAAGGAGTTTTAAACCGTTGCACCGATCGTCCGCTTCATGTTGTAATTGATGCGGAAGGGTATCGGAAACGAAGAGAAGAGACGCTTGTTCGTTTAGCGAAAAATATGGCGAAAAAAGCAATCCAAACGGGACAAGATATTTCGTTAGAGCCAATGAGCGCATGGGAACGGAAAGTCATTCATACAGCGTTAAGTGATGATGAAAGAATACAAACGTTTTCATCTGGGGCGGAGCCGTATCGTCATGTCGTTATTTCACTAAAACGATAAACATTCTCTAGGGGAAGTCGTTCCTAGAGAATTTTTTTTGTAAATTGAAACATGGTGTGTATGTTGTTATTCACATGTGGATAAGTTAAAATTTATTTGATTAACATTGTGGGTAACATATGTGTGACATAGATGTGGATGATTTTGTTCATGGAAGAAGGTGAATAACATGGAGTTTGATACAATTGCAGCAATCTCAACCCCGATGGGTGAAGGGGCAATTGCAATTGTCCGTTTAAGCGGGGATCAAGCGATACAAATTGTCGATCAACTGTTTGAGGGGGTTGGCGGGAAGAAGCTAAAAGACGTCCCATCCCATACAATTCATTATGGTCACGTAGTTCATCCTGAGACGAAAGAAACGGTTGAAGAAGTGATGGTAACCGTTATGAGAGCGCCAAAAACGTTTACGCGCGAGGATGTCGTTGAAATTAATTGCCATGGCGGTCTCATTTCCGTTAACCGGGTGCTTCAACTCGTGTTAGAGTACGGCGCCCGTCTAGCAGAACCGGGTGAATTTACAAAAAGAGCTTTTTTAAACGGGCGTATCGATTTATCACAAGCAGAAGCGGTAATGGATTTAATTCGTGCAAAAACCGATCGAGCGATGGCTGTTGCATTGAACCAAATGGAAGGAAGACTATCAAAACTTATTCGTCGTCTACGTCAAACGATTTTGGAGACGTTGGCACACGTTGAAGTAAATATTGACTATCCAGAATATGATGATGTGGAAGAAATGACGCATCGTTTGTTGCTTGAAAAGGCAACAGAAGTGAAAAATGAAATTGAACGATTGTTACAAACAGCACAACAAGGAAAAGTGTTACGAGATGGGTTAGCAACAGTCATTGTCGGACGACCGAATGTTGGGAAATCATCGCTACTAAACAGCTTGGCCCACGAAAACCGAGCGATTGTCACCGACATTCCAGGGACAACAAGAGATGTCATTGAGGAGTACGTTAACGTTCGAGGTGTACCGCTCCGTCTACTAGATACAGCAGGTATTCGTGAAACAGAAGATATTGTTGAACGAATTGGGGTCGAGCGATCACGGAAAGTGTTAAAAGAGGCAGACTTAATTTTACTCGTCCTCAACTATAACGAACCGTTAACGGAAGAAGATGAACGATTGTTCGAAGCGGTCAAAGGTATGGATGTTATTGTCATTGTTAATAAAACAGATTTACCGAAACGAATTGATATGGGGCGAGTACAACAATTGGCGCAAGGCGCACCAATCATTACAACATCGCTGTTAGAAGAAAAGGGAATCGACCAACTAGAAGAGGCGATTGCCTCATTATTTTTCAGCGGAGATGTAGAAGCGCGCGACTTAACGTATGTATCAAACTCGCGTCATATCGCGTTATTGACGCAAGCGAAAAAGTCGATAGAAGAAGCGATTCACGGCATCGAGTCGGGCATGCCGATCGACATTGTACAAATTGATTTAACAAGAGCGTGGGAGTTACTAGGAGAAATTGTTGGCGATACGGTGCACGAAAGCTTAATTGATCAGTTGTTCGCACAATTTTGTTTAGGAAAATAAGGAGGGTATTTATGCATTACGAAGCAGGGGCTTATGATGTCATCGTCGTCGGTGCTGGTCATGCTGGGTGTGAGGCTGCGCTTGCTGCTGCGCGCATGGGAGCAAGTACGTTAGTGATCACACTGAATCTCGATATGATTGCTTTTATGCCATGTAACCCATCGATCGGTGGACCTGCAAAAGGTATCGTCGTTCGCGAAATTGACGCATTAGGCGGAGAAATGGGGAAAAATATCGACAAAACGCATATTCAAATGCGTATGTTGAATACAGGAAAAGGGCCTGCTGTACGGGCGTTACGTGCACAAGCAGATAAATTTTTATATCAACAAGAAATGAAAAAAACGCTAGAAAATCAAGAGAATTTAACATTATTGCAAGGAAAAGTAGAAAAATTAATCGTAGAAGATGGTGTATGTAAAGGAGTTATTACGCATACAGGTGCCCACTATTACGCAAAGGCAGTTGTTATTACGACAGGAACATTTTTGCGCGGTGAAATCATTATTGGAGATATTAAATATTCAAGCGGTCCAAACAATCAACAACCATCGATTAAGCTTTCAGAACATTTAGAGGAGCTTGGTTTTGAGCTTGTTCGTTTTAAAACAGGGACACCGCCGCGAGTGAACAGCCATACGATCGACTACAGCAAAACAGAAATTCAGCCGGGGGACGATGTGCCACGCGCATTTTCATATGAGACGACACAATATATTACCGATCAGCTTCCTTGTTGGCTTACTTATACGACAGAGGAGACGCACCGAATTATCGATGAAAATTTACATTTGTCACCGATGTATTCAGGGATGATTAAAGGGACAGGTCCGCGTTACTGCCCATCGATTGAAGATAAAATCGTTCGCTTCCATGATAAGCCGCGTCACCAAATTTTCCTTGAGCCAGAAGGAAGACATACGCAAGAAGTGTATGTACAAGGTTTGTCTACAAGCTTGCCGGAGCATATTCAACGCCGAATGTTAGCGACAATACCGGGGTTGGAAAAAGCACAACTCATGCGAGCTGGCTATGCGATTGAATACGATGCGATCGTTCCAACGCAACTGTGGCCAACGTTAGAAACGAAGGTCGTTCAACGGTTATATACGGCAGGACAAATTAATGGGACATCAGGATATGAAGAGGCGGCTGGTCAAGGGCTTATTGCCGGTATTAATGCGGCATGCAAAGCGCTCGGAAAAGAGGAGTTAATTTTAAGTCGCTCGGAAGCATATATTGGCGTTTTAATTGATGATCTTGTTACAAAGGGAACGAACGAGCCGTACCGCTTGTTAACATCTCGTGCGGAATATCGTCTTTTATTGCGTCATGACAACGCAGATTTACGCTTAACGGAGATCGGTTATAAACTCGGATTAATTTCTCAAGAGCGATACGAAAAGTTTGTAGCGAAAAAAGAAGCGATCGAAGCGGAAAAGAAACGTTTAAAATCGTACATTATTAAACCGACGCCGCAAGTGCAAGAAATGATTCGCAACGTTGGGGGAAGCGAGTTAAAAGACGGTATTCGGGCGGCTGACTTGTTAAAGCGTCCAGAAATGACGTATGAGCATATCCAAATGATTGCACCGGGAGAACAACCGATCGACCCTGAAGTAGCGGAACAAGTAGAAATTCAAATTAAGTACGAAGGGTATATTGAAAAATCGCTACAACAAGTTGAAAAATTAAAGAAAATGGAGAATAAAAAAATTCCAGAAGACATTGATTACGATGCGATTACAGGGTTGGCGACAGAGGCGCGACAAAAATTAAAACAAGTTCGTCCGCTTTCAATTGCACAAGCATCGCGCATCTCGGGAGTCAATCCGGCGGATATTTCAATTTTATTAGTTTATTTAGAGCAGGGAAAAATCGCACGCGTGTCAAATGAATAAAGAGGGATGAATAATGGATGTAAATGTATTTAAACAAATGTTAGGGGAGAAAGGCATCTCGCTTTCTCCTCAACAACTCGCTCAATTCGAAACATATTATGAACTGCTTGTTGAATGGAATGAAAAAATGAATTTAACGGCTATTACAGACAAAGAAGGCGTATATTTAAAACATTTTTTTGATTCCATTACACCTGCTTTTTATTACGATTTCTCGCGACCTTTATCCATTTGCGATGTTGGGGCGGGAGCAGGGTTTCCGAGCATACCGTTAAAAATTTGCTTTCCTCATCTACATGTATCAATTGTTGATTCTTTACAAAAACGAATCACATTTCTTAATCATTTAGCAGGGCAACTTGGACTTGAGGGAGTTGCTTTTTACCACGATCGCGCTGAAACGTTTGGACAAAAAAGTGTCCGCGAGTCGTTTGATGTTGTGATGGCTCGTGCGGTTGCTCGTTTGTCTGTCCTAAGTGAACTTTGTTTACCGCTTGTAAAAGTAGGCGGGACGTTTATCGCGATGAAAGGAGCGTCAGCACACGAAGAGCTTGAGCAAGGGAGCACAGCGATCCGTGTGCTAGGCGGCGAAGTGACAAAAGTAGAACAATTTTTATTGCCTATTGAGGAAAGCGAACGAGCTATTGTTTTTGTTGAAAAGAGACGAAAAACACCGAAGAAATATCCACGCAAACCAGGGGTACCAAACAAACTTCCAATTGAATGAATGTTTTGAGTTCTCAAAGGTGGTGTCAGGGGGAAATGAAGCATCCTTTTTCGCGCTTTTTTAGCTTTGGTGAGAAAGAGCAAGGAGAAATCGTTGTACCAAATGAAGAAATCAAGCGAATCGCTATTTCACAAATTGTCCCAAACCGTTTTCAGCCGCGGACCATTTTTGTTGAAGATAAAATTGACGAACTAGCACAAACAATTCGAACACATGGAATGATTCAGCCAATTGTCGTTCGAGAATGTGAAGATGGGAAGTTCGAAATCATTGCAGGGGAACGAAGATGGAGAGCGGCGCAAAAGCTTGGCTGGACGGATATCCCTGCCATTATTAAAAATTTAAACGATACGGAAACAGCTTCTGTTGCTTTAATTGAAAACTTACAGCGGGAAGAATTGACGCCGATTGAAGAGGCGATGGCTTATGCTCGCTTGCTAGAATTGCATCATTTAACGCAAGAAGCGTTAGCGCAACGGCTCGGAAAAGGACAATCGACGATTGCTAACAAACTTCGCTTATTAAAGCTACCTCAAGAAGTACAAGACGCATTATTACAACGTCAAATTACAGAGCGTCATGCTCGCGCTTTAATTGTGTTAAAAGATTACGATAAGCAGTTAAAGTTGCTTGAAGAAATTATCGAAAAGCAACTAAACGTGAAACAAACAGAAGATCGAGTCGCAAAAATGCTAGAAGAAAATGAAAAGCGCCCGAAGCCGAAACGAAAATCGTTGAGTAAAGATATGCGTATCGCTGTCAATACGATTCGTCAGTCGTTAACGATGGTCGCTGATAGTGGTGTAGCTATTGATTCAGAAGAAGAAGAGTTTGAAGACTATTACCAAATTACAATCCGCATCCCGAAAAGACAAAAATAACACCTCATCAAAAACGACGATGGGGTTTTCTTTTTGTATATGAAAATATTGAAAAATTCATGATACAATAAAAGTATTATAGGTAAAGGATGGGGAGCATTGTGGGGAAAATTATTGCGATTGCCAATCAAAAAGGCGGTGTTGGCAAAACGACAACGGCGGTAAATTTATCAGCGTGTTTAGCTCATATGGGAAAGAAAACGTTACTTGTCGATATTGATCCGCAAGGAAATGCGACAAGTGGTATTGGTGTGGAAAAACATGAAATTGAACAATGTGCATATGACTTATTAGTTGAGGAAGTGGATGTACGTCAAGTCATTCGCCCGACAAATATTGAGCGATTGCATATTATTCCTGCCACCATTCAATTGGCAGGAGCAGAGATTGAACTCGTTCCAATCGTTTCAAGGGAAGTGCGCTTACAAAAAGCATTAAGTCCGGTGAAAGATATGTACGATTTTATTATTATCGACTGTCCACCTTCCCTCGGATTGTTGACAATTAATGCGTTAACTTCAGCAGATACAGTATTAATTCCTGTGCAATGTGAATATTACGCATTGGAAGGATTGAGTCAACTATTAAATACGATTCGTCTCGTGCAAAAACATTTAAATTCGAATTTACGCATTGAGGGTGTATTGCTCACGATGTTTGATGCGCGCACAAACCTTGGTATTCAAGTGATTCAAGAAGTCAAGAAGTATTTTCGTGAAAAAGTGTATGAAACGATTATCCCGCGCAATGTACGACTAAGTGAAGCACCAAGCCATGGGAAGCCAATTATTTTGTACGATGCGAAATCGCGGGGAGCGGAAGTATACGCAGACTTTGCGGAAGAGGTGATCGCAAATGGCTAAAGGGCTCGGAAAAGGCATTCATGCTCTTTTTACCAACTTGGAAGCAGAAAAAGGGGAAACGGTTCAAGAAATCGATATTCAACAACTTCGTCCTAACCCATATCAACCGCGCAAAACGTTCGATGAACAAGCGCTAGAAGAATTAAAGCAATCGATTATGGAACATGGGATCGTCCAACCACTCATCGTTCGTCAGACGATCAAAGGGTATGAAATTGTCGTCGGTGAGCGGCGCTTTCGAGCAGCGCAATTAGCAGGAATGAAAACTGTTCCAGCTGTTGTGCGTGAACTTTCGGATGAAAAAATGATGGAGATTGCATTACTTGAAAATTTACAACGTGAAGATTTAAACCCAATTGAAGAAGCAACAGCATATCAACTATTGCTTACGAGATGCAAACTAACGCAAGAGGAGCTAGCAAAAAGATTAGGAAAGAGTCGTCCACATATTGCTAATCACCTTCGTCTTCTTTCACTTCCAAGTGATGTACAGCAAATGATTGAAGAAGGTACACTATCGATGGGGCACGGTCGGGCGCTACTTGCATTAAAAAACAAACAAAAACTTGCAGCTGTTATTCAACGAGTCATTCAAGAATCGCTTAATGTCCGACAACTTGAGACACTTATTCAGCAACTAAACAAAAATGTTCCACGTGAAACATCGAAAAAGAAAGAGGAAAAAAATTTATTTTTGGCACAAAGTGAAGCGTTATTGCGCGAGCGTTTAGGAACAGCGGTATGTATTAAAAAGCATCGAAAAAAAGGGAAAATTGAAATCGAATTTTTCTCAGAAGAAGATTTGACGCGTATTTTGCAACTGTTAAATGCATACGATGAACAGATGGATGAATAGGATGTGAAATTAGTTGGCTTTACTCGGTACGTTTGTTAACGGAATATGTATTATTATTGGATCTCTGTTAGGTGCTATGTTTAAAAATATACCAGAACGGATAAAATCTACGGTTATGAATGGAATTGGGCTTTCCGTCGTTGTGCTCGGCGTAAAAATGGGATTAGAAAGTGATCAATTTTTAATTGTCATTATTAGTTTAGTTTTTGGTGGAGTGCTGGGGGAAATATGGGATATTGAAGAAAAGCTTGAAAGAATAGGGAAATGGGTGGAAAGAAAAATAGGATACGGAGCAGAAGGGGCAATCTCTAAAGGATTTGTTAGTGCCACGCTTCTGTTTGTCGTTGGTTCGATGGCCATCGTCGGTGCGCTACATAGCGGGTTAAGAGGCGATCATCTTGTACTATATACAAAATCGATTTTAGACGGCTTTGCGAGCATCATCTTAACCGCTACGTTTGGCATCGGCGTTATTTTTTCAGCTATTCCCGTTGTCGTTTATCAAGGATCGATTGCCTTACTGGCTACGCAAATTAATCAGTTCATTCCATCAAGCGCCCTTGAAGCATTTATTGCTGAATCGACCGCAACAGGCGGGATTTTAATTATTGCGATTGGATTGAACATGTTAAATCTTACATCCGTTCGTGTCGCAAACTTATTACCAAGTATTTTAATCAATGCGTTAATTGTTGCTTTCATGCATATGTTATTCTGATAGTTTATATTTCAGTTCGTTCACTTTCAACGACGCAAACCGTTGCTGTTTTTTCAGTTGCATTCCAGCTTCATAAATACCTGTTGCAATTGTTTCTGCCATATTCATTACTAAATGAAGTCGGGTGTTTTGTAGCACGAAAAATTCCATAAATCCGCTCACATTGACAATTCCGGTAATGTGGGCATCACCGACAGAAGGGAGATTTTTATTGACAGCCGCTCCTGGTTTTAATGGACCTTTTTCAATGGATACCATCCCGATGTTTTTCACGCGCCCGAGACAAGCATCAACAGCGATCATGAATGCCTGTTTATGCTGTTGTTGAATGTCTTTTAGCTTTTCTTCTAAATTAACGGCATGAATGGGGTCTTTTAACGTTCCGTACACATAAAACGGCAACGATCCTTTTTGCTCGAGCATTGTGCCAACAAGTGGACCGAGCGAATCGCCAGTCGAACGATCGGTACCGATGCAAATGATGACGACAGGTGTATGTGTAGAAGTTGGAAGCAAATATAAAATCGATGATGCAAGTTGGGATGCCGCATTTGGTTCATCATAAAAAAATTTGTTTTGCATACGTCCGTTCCCTCCTCCGATTAAATGACATGGTAACAGTATACGGAAAAATGTGAATATATATACATTGAACGTCCTAGAAAGTTCGCGTGCTACAAATGTAAGCAAAATACTGTTACAATAACTTATGCGTAAACAAGGGAGCTTGTATAGGTCATTTTGCTACGGTGGAGGTGTTTAAATGGAGCAAATTAAAAAAATATACGTTCGTTTTGTTGAGGAAATGTTGGAAGGGGACTGGCTTGTCATAGTCGGTGTCAGTTTGTTTAAAATGATAGCGATCATTCTCGTAGCATCAATTTTGCTGAAGGTTGTCAAATTAACGATCGCGAAGTTTTTTGCCGTTCGGCAAAAAGCACCGATCCGGTTATCTGAACGAAGAGAAGCAACATTGATGCGCTTATTGAACAATATGGCTACGTATAGCATTTACTTTATTACGTTTATGATGATTTTAGATGCTGTTGGCGTCGATATTCGTGCCATTTTAGCCGGCGCTGGCATCGTTGGGCTTGCTGTTGGTTTCGGAGCACAAAACCTTGTTCGCGATATTATCACAGGGTTTTTTATTATTCTTGAAGATCAGTTTGCGGTTGGAGATTATGTGCGTATCGGGACATTTGAAGGACATGTAGAAGAAATCGGTTTGCGTACAACGAAACTGAAAAGCTTTACGGGTGAAGTGCATATTTTGCCGAACGGGACGATTACGCAAGTGACAAACTTTTCTTTAAATAATAGCGTGGCGGTTGTTGATGTAAGTATTGCTTATGAAGGTGATTTAGAGAAGGCGGAAGCTGTTATTCGCGAAGTATTACAAGAAATGCCAAATAAATATGAAGATATTGTGAGCCCACCAGAATTGTTAGGCGTACAAAATTTAGGACCGTCTGAAGTGGTCATGCGCATTACGTGCGAAACGAAGCCGATGCGCCATTGGCATATTGCTCGCGCCTTGCGGAAAGAAATTAAGCTTCGTTTGGACGAGCGTGGCATTGAAATTCCGTTTCCTCGTTTAGTTCTTTATAATCGTGAACAACAAGCGGAACGTGCTTAAACATCGGAAAGGAGTGTGCTATATTGAATAAAGAGTATGGCATGCATGATATCGTTGAAATGAAAAAGGAGCATCCTTGCGGGACAAATCGTTGGAAAATCATTCGAATGGGCATGGATATTCGCATTAAATGTGAAGGATGCGGTCATAGCGTTTTGTTGCCGCGGAAAGAATTTGAACGAAAAATGAAAAAAGTGCTTGTCAAACATGAGGAATAGATGAAGAGAGGAGTATTATTATGGGTTTAACAGCAGGAATTGTTGGTCTTCCAAACGTCGGAAAATCAACGTTGTTTAATGCGATTACAAAAGCAGGTGCCGAATCTGCCAACTATCCGTTTTGTACGATTGAACCAAACGTCGGGATCGTTGAAGTGCCAGATGAGCGGCTAAAAACGTTGACGAAACTATTTAATCCAAAACGTACTGTTCCAACGGTATTTGAGTTTACGGATATTGCTGGAATTGTAAAAGGCGCAAGCAAAGGTGAAGGGTTGGGGAATAAGTTTTTATCTCACATTCGTCAAGTCGATGCGATTTGCCAAGTTGTTCGTTGTTTTTCTGATGAAAATATTACCCATGTGGCTGGAAAAGTCGATCCGATTGCTGATATTGAAACAATTAATTTAGAGCTTATTTTTGCCGATTTAGAAACAGTAGATAAGCGAATCGATCGCGTTGGAAAAATGGCTAAACAAAAAGATAAAGAAGCGGTGTTCGAATACGACATTTTAAGCCGCCTAAAGGAAACGTTTGAAGCGGGGAAACCGGCGAGAACGCTCTCATTTACTGAGGAAGAAATGAAAGTCGTGAAGCAACTCCATTTACTAACAATTAAACCGATGTTGTATGTTGCTAACGTTGGGGAAGAAGATTTAGCTGATCCGAACAACAATGAGTACGTCCAACAAGTAAAAGCATTCGCGAAAGAGGATAACGCAGAAGTGATCGTCGTTTGCGCAAAAGTTGAGGCCGAGATGGCGGAGTTAGACGATGAAGAAAAGGAAATGTTTTTACAAGAGCTCGGCATCGAGCAATCCGGCTTAGACCAACTTATTCGTGCGTCATATAGCTTGCTCGGGCTAGCAACATATTTTACAGCGGGTGAGCAAGAAGTGCGTGCATGGACGTTCCGTAAAGGAATGAAGGCACCGCAATGCGCAGGCATTATTCACTCTGATTTTGAAAGAGGATTTATTCGTGCAGAAACAGTATCGTATGAAGACTTAGTTGCAGCAGGATCGATGGCTGCTGCTCGTGAAGCAGGAAAAGTACGATTGGAAGGAAAAGATTACGAAGTGCAAGATGGTGATATTATTCATTTCCGTTTCAACGTCTAATCTTGCATATGAAAGATGTTCGTGATATAATCATCAAATGTGAGTAATGATATATTGCTCCTTGCTCTGTACAGAGCCGTGTAGACCAAAAGGAGGTGACTGTGATGAGAAAGTACGAAATTATGTACATTATCCGTCCGAACATGGAAGAAGAAGCGAGAAAAGCAGTTGTTGAGCGTTTCAATAACGTGTTAACTGAAAACGGTGCGGAAATTACAAACGTAAAAGAATGGGGTAAGCGTCGTCTCGCTTATGAAATTGAAAAATTCCGTGACGGTTACTACATGATTTTGAACGTTGTTGCGAAGCCAGCGGCAGTTCAAGAGTTTGACCGTTTAGCACGCATCAGCGAAGATATCATTCGTCATATCGTCGTGAAGGAAGAAGAATAATTTCCTCATGAATAGGAGTGGTTCTGATGATTAATCGCGTAATTCTCGTCGGAAGACTGACGAAAGATCCAGAATTACGCTATACTCCAAATGGAGTTGCTGTTGCCACGTTTACGCTAGCGGTGAACCGAACATATACGAACCAGCAAGGTGAACGTGAAGCAGATTTCATTAACTGTATCGTTTGGCGCCGGCAAGCTGAAAATGTGGCAAACTACTTAAAAAAGGGTAGTTTAGCTGGAGTAGAAGGTCGAATTCAAACGAGATCATACGAAAACCAAGAAGGAAGAAAAGTGTATGTGACAGAGGTTGTCGCCGATAGCGTGCAGTTTTTAGAGCCGCGAGGTGGCGGTGAGCAACGTGGCATGGCATCAGGCAGCTATGGCGAGCCGTTTCCATTTGGATCAAATCAGAACCCGAACCAAGGACGTAGCAGCGGATTCAGTCGAATTGATGATGATCCATTTGCGAACGATGGACAACCAATCGATATATCGGATGATGATTTGCCGTTTTAATATACACATGACCAATGAAAGGAGGATATACGATGGCAGGACGTAAAGGTGGACGCACAAAACGTCGTAAAGTTTGCTACTTTACAGCAAACGGAATTACACACATCGACTACAAAGATGTAGACACATTAAAGAAATTTATTTCTGAGCGTGGTAAAATTTTACCTCGTCGCGTAACAGGTACGAGCGCAAAATATCAACGTAAATTAACAATTGCAATCAAGCGTGCTCGTCAAATGGCTTTATTGCCATACGTTGCGGGCGAATAAAAAGAAAAGCAGTAAGGGGGACGGAGCCTTACTGCTTTTTGCTTTCGAGGAGGGAAAAAAGTGAAAAACGCGCGTGTATTAACAGAGGGGGCTGTGCAGCTCGCCATTTTTACTGTGCTCCTTTTACTTAGTTTATATATGCCTGTATTCGGGATGGTTGCTACGTTTTTTTTAGCGATTCCATTTCTTTTATTTACAATGCGCCATACATATAAAAATGGCTTATTTTTACTTGTCGCATCATTCATTCCGTCCGTTTGGTTCGGTTCACTTTTCTCTGTTCCGATGACGTTTATGTTTGCAAGTAGCGGAGTAGCCATGGGGCATGTATGGCGAAAAAATGGTGGGAAATACGCGGTTTTACTCGTTGGCACACTCTCTTTTTTAGCCAGTATGATTATCATTTATGCTAGTTCTGTTTTGTTTTTTGACATTCACATTGGCAAACAAATTGAAGAAATGATGCAACAATCATTTCAAAGTGCACAAACCATATTAGAAAAAATTGGGCAACCAGCAAACGAACAATTTGAAAAAACGATGAAACAAACGATGGACGTTATCATCGATTTATTGCCGACTGCGTTCGTTTTCGCGGCTGCATGTTTTGCTTGGATTACTCAACAAGCTGCCTTGCCTATTTTAAAGCGATTAAATATGCCGATTGGCAACTGGCAACCGTTTCGGGAACTCGTTTTACCAAAAAGCTTATTGTGGTACTATTTAGCGGCTATGCTTTTATTATTTTTTCCGATCGGGCACGGCTCATTTCTTTACGTTGCGCTCATCAATTTATTTCAAATTTTACAGTTGCTTATGATGATCCAAGGGTTCTCGTTCATTTTCTACTGGATGCATCATAAACATATGGGACGTAAAGGCGCTATTGCGATTGTTGTTCTATCTCTATTTTTCCCTTTTTTACTTCACCTCGTGCGAATATTAGGTATAATTGATTTAGGATTTGATTTGCGAAAGAGGTTGAAAGATTAATGACGCAAGGAGCTGACGTTCATGTCCAGTTTGTATGAAAAGCAGAGGCATCGCTATCCCTTGTACGTTTTAATTGGTATTACGTTCATATTGCTTGTTATTGTAACGTACTTTGAATGGGTGATTGGGATAGTTGCTGCTGTGCTCCTTGGACCTACGTTATTCCACGTATTTCGATCGTATAAAGTCGCCCAAGAGGAAATTGAAGATTATATTTCTACTCTTTCTTACCGCATTAAAAAAGTGGGGGAAGAAGCGTTAATGGGTATGCCAATTGGCATTATGCTCATTAACGACGAGTTAGAAATCGAGTGGACGAACACCTTTTTATCCTCTTGTTTTGGAGTCGATACGTTAGTCGGCCAATCGTTATATGATGTTGCTGAGCAACTCGTTCCTTTAATGAAAAAAGAAGCGACAGAAGAAGTCATTACGTTACATGATCGAACGTTTAAAGTAATGATCCGTCGAGAAGAGCGGTTACTTTACTTTTTTGACATTACTGAACAAGCAGAACTAGAGAAAAAGTATGAGCAAGAAAAAATCGTATTAGGCGTCATTTTTCTCGACAATTACGATGATGTGACGCAAGGGATGGACGATCAAACGAAAAGTCAGCTCAACAGTCAAGTGACGTCCATTTTAAACAGATGGGCAAGCGAATATGGGTTATTTTTAAAACGGACGTCGTCGGATCGATTTGTCGCTGTGTTAAACGAACATATTTTACAACAGCTCGAGAAAAATAAATTTTCCGTTTTAGATGAGGTGCGTGAACAAACAGCGAAAAATCATGTTCCGTTAACGTTAAGTATCGGTATTGGAACAAACTCTCCTTCTTTGCCGGAATTAGGGGCATTGGCTCAGTCAAGTTTAGATTTAGCGCTTGGGCGTGGTGGCGACCAAGTAGCGATTAAACAACCAAATGGCAAAGTGAAATTTTACGGCGGGAAAACGAATCCGATGGAGAAACGGACAAGAGTCCGAGCACGTGTCATATCGCATGCGCTCAAAGAGCTCATCTTAGAAAGTGAGCAAGTGTTTATTATGGGACATAAATACCCCGACATGGACGCCATTGGTGCTGCTATCGGTATTTTAAAAGTAGCCCAAATGAATCAAAAGGAAGCGTTTATCATTATTGATACGAGCCGTATTGACTCTGGAGTACAACGGTTACTTGAGGAAGTGAAAAAGCAGACGGAACTTTGGTCTCGCTTTATTTCTCCTGAGCAAGCGTTAGAGTTAGCGACAGAAGATACGTTACTTGTTGTTGTCGATACACATAAACCTTCCCTTGTGATTGAAGAACGGCTATTGTTGCGACTAGATCGGGTTGTAGTCATTGATCATCATCGTCGCGGCGAAGAATTCATTCAAGATCCGATTCTTGTTTATATGGAACCGTATGCGTCATCAACGTCAGAGTTAGTGACGGAATTGTTAGAATATCAACCGAAACGCTCGAAGCTTTCTATGCTTGAGGCGACAGCTTTATTAGCTGGCATTGTTGTTGATACGAAAAGTTTTACGTTGCGCACAGGATCGCGGACGTTCGATGCCGCTTCATATTTACGTGCACAAGGGGCGGATACAACACTTGTCCAAAAATTGTTAAAAGAAAATATTGAGCATTACGTTAAACGTGCTAAAATAATTGAGAACGCTATCATCGATGAACACGGTTTCGCGATTGCGAAAGGGAATGTGAACGAAACGTATGACCCTGTTTTAATTGCTCAAGCAGCGGATACGTTATTATCTTTGCATGGCGTTGTCGCTTCGTTTGTGATCTCGAAGCGAAACGATCAAACGATTGGAATTAGCGCTCGTTCATTAGGAGATGTCAACGTTCAGTTAATTATGGAAAAGCTTGATGGCGGCGGCCATTTAACGAATGCTGCGACCCAGCTCGCCAATGTAACGATTGACGAAGCAGAAAAACGGTTGCGAGCAGCCATTCGAGAATATATTGAAGGAGGTAAAGAAACATGAAAGTCATCTTTTTAAAAGACGTGAAAGGAAAAGGGAAAAAAGGAGAAGTAAAAAACGTTGCTGATGGCTATGCGCAAAACTTTTTATTTAAACAAGGGCTCGCGATTGAAGCAACTCCAGCGAACTTAAAAGCGTTAGAAGCGCAAAAAAATAAACAAAAGAAAGAAGCGGAAGAGGAATTAGCTCGCGCAAAACAATTGAAAGAAAAAATTGATACGTTGACAGTTGAGTTGTTTGCGAAAGCTGGTGAGGGAGGCCGTTTATTCGGTTCGATCACAAGCAAACAAATTGCTGAGGCGCTCCAGCAACAACATGACATTAAGATTGATAAACGTAAAATTGAATTGGATGATGCGATTCGAGCGCTAGGATATACGAATGTACCAATTAAGCTTCATCCGGAAGTGACTGCGACATTAAAAGTACATGTGCAAGAGCAAAAGCAATGAAATGTGATTTTATGCCGGATTTTTTCCGTGCATATAATCACATTTTTCTTATGAAAAAGGATGGTGAGCGTATATGAACGACGTATTTGCTGATCGACTCCCCCCACAAAACATTGAAGCTGAGCAAGCTGTGCTCGGAGCGATTTTATTGGAGCCATCGGCGCTCACGACCGCTTCAGAAATATTAATTCCCGAAGATTTTTATCGAGCTGCCCATCAAAAAATTTTCCGAACGATGTTGCAACTATCTGATCGTGGTGAACCAGTCGATTTAGTAACCGTTACATCTGAACTGGCAGATGCGAATGCCCTTGAAGAAATAGGAGGCGTTTCGTACTTAACCGAGCTAGCCAATGCTGTTCCGACGGCGGCAAACGTACAATATTATGCGAAAATTGTAGAGGAAAAATCTATTTTACGCCGTTTAATTCGTACAGCTACATCTATTGCTCAAGACGGCTATACGCGGGAAGATGAAGTAGAAGATGTGTTAAATGAAGCGGAGCGCAAAATTTTAGAAGTATCGCAACGAAAAAACACGAGCGGATTTCAAAATATAAAAGATGTGCTCGTTCAAGCATATGATAATATTGAAATGCTTCATAACCGTAAAGGTGAAATCACCGGAATTCCGACTGGATTTATTGAACTCGATCGGATGACAGCCGGGTTTCAACGAAGCGATTTTATTATTGTTGCTGCTCGTCCATCTGTCGGGAAGACGGCATTTGCATTAAATATTGCTCAAAATGTGGCGACGCGTACGGGTGAGAATGTGGCCATTTTCAGCTTAGAGATGGGAGCGCAACAGCTTGTGATGCGTATGCTTTGTGCGGAAGGAAACATTAATGCTCAAAATTTACGAACGGGCAAACTGACACCGGAAGACTGGGGAAAGTTGACGATGGCGATGGGAAGCCTTTCGAATGCCGGTATTTTTATTGATGATACGCCGAACATTCGCGTCAGTGAAATTCGCGCCAAGTGTCGTCGCTTAAAACAAGAACAAGGACTTGGAATGGTATTAATCGACTACTTACAGCTTATCCAAGGAAGTGGACGAAATCGTGAAAATCGTCAACAAGAAGTATCGGAAATTTCTCGCTCACTAAAAGCGTTAGCTCGTGAATTAGATGTTCCTGTCATCGCTTTATCACAGCTCTCTCGTAGCGTAGAGCAGCGCCAAGATAAACGCCCGATGATGTCTGACTTGCGTGAATCGGGAAGTATTGAGCAAGATGCGGATATTGTCGCTTTTTTATATCGTGATGATTATTACGATAAAGAATCGGAAAATAAAAACATCATTGAAATTATTATCGCAAAACAGCGGAACGGTCCGGTTGGTACTGTACAGCTTGCTTTTGTTAAAGAGTATAACAAGTTTGTCAACTTAGAGCGCCGCTTCGATGATGCAAACGTTCCACCGGGAGCTTAATTGAATACGAATAAAAAACATAAAATCATATATAAATGTTCGGTTTTTTATTGATTTTTCGTAGTTGATTTGGTACACTTACTTTGTTTGGAATTGATGAAGCGGAGGTGCTCACCATGTCTTCAGTTGTTGTTGTTGGAACACAATGGGGCGATGAAGGAAAGGGAAAAATTACAGACTTTTTGTCACAACATGCAGAAGTCATTGCACGATATCAAGGTGGAAATAACGCCGGCCATACGATTGTATTTAACGGCGAAAAGTATAAATTACATTTAATTCCTTCGGGCATTTTTTATAAAGATAAAATTTGTGTCATTGGAAACGGAATGGTTGTTGATCCGAAAGCGCTTGTGCAAGAATTAGCGTATTTACATGAGCGTGGTGTAAGTACGGAAAATTTACGCATCAGCAACCGTGCCCACGTCATTTTGCCTTATCATTTAAAGCTTGATGAAGTAGAAGAAGAACGAAAAGGGGCTAATAAAATCGGAACGACGAAAAAAGGAATTGGCCCTGCTTACATGGATAAAGCGGCACGTGTCGGCATCCGCATCGCAGATTTGCTCGACCGTGAAGTATTTGAAGAAAAATTAGCCCGCAATTTAGCGGAGAAAAACGTACTTTTTGAAAAAGTGTACGGTGTTGAAGGATTTAAACTAGAACACATTCTTGATGAATATTATGAATACGGGCAACAAATTGCGAAGTATGTTTGCGATACGTCTGTCGTATTAAACGATGCGCTCGATGAAGGACGTCGTGTTTTATTTGAAGGCGCACAAGGTGTCATGTTGGATATTGATCAAGGAACGTATCCGTTTGTTACGTCGTCTAACCCTGTGGCCGGTGGGGTAACCATTGGTGCAGGTGTTGGTCCGACAAAAATTAAACATGTTGTGGGTGTAGCTAAAGCATATACAACACGTGTTGGCGACGGTCCGTTTCCAACTGAGTTAAACAATGAAATCGGTGACCGCATTCGCGAAGTAGGCCGCGAGTATGGGACAACGACAGGGCGCCCACGCCGCGTCGGTTGGTTTGATAGCGTTGTTGTTCGCCATGCACGCCGAGTTAGCGGGATTACAGATTTATCTTTAAACTCAATCGATGTATTAACAGGTATTGAGACGTTAAAAATTTGCGTCGCTTATCGATATAAAGGACAGATCATTGAAGAGTTTCCTGCAAGCTTAAAAGTGCTAGCGGAATGCGAACCTGTATATGAAGAATTGCCGGGGTGGACAGAAGATATTACTGGCGTAAAAAGCTTAGACGAACTTCCAGCTAACGCACGCCGTTACGTTGAACGCATTTCGCAATTGACGGGTATTCCACTTTCTATTTTCTCTGTCGGGCCAGACCGTTCTCAAACGAATGTTGTCCGTAACGTATATGCATAAGAAAAAACGTCGATGACTCGTTCGTCGACGTTTTTTCAAAAAACTATTGTCTTATTACTAATTATATAATAAAATAATAGATGTCTGTTAGAATACGGTTCCGTGGTGTAGGGGTTAACATGCCTGCCTGTCACGCAGGAGATCGCGGGTTCGAATCCCGTCGGAACCGCCATTTTTTATAATCATGGCCGCACATCTTGAGTAAGCAGACGGAGAGCGGGACGAAGGACGTTGTTTTAAGCGGAATAGTATGGTGGAGGAAATTGTTTATATGGCTCGGTAGCTCAGTCGGTAGAGCACGTTCGAGTCAGCTTCTTTGATGAGGCGACAGCGTACCGCTCGACCAGCATCTTGAGTGAACGAACGGAGAGCGGGACGAAGGACGTTGTTTTAAGCGGAATAGTATGGTGGAGGAAATCGTTTATATGGCTCGGTAGCTCAGTCGGTAGAGCACGTTCGAGTCAGCTTCTTTGATGAGGCGACAGCGTACCGCTCGACCAGCATCTTGAGTGAACGAACGGAGAGCGGGACGAAGGACGTTGTTTTAAGCGGAATAGTATGGTGGAGGAAATTGTTTATATGGCTCGGTAGCTCAGTCGGTAGAGCACGTTCGAGTCAGCTTCTTTGATGAGGCGACAGCGTACCGCTCGACCAGCATCTTGAGTGAACGAACGGAGAGCGGGACGAAGGACGTTGTTTTAAGCGGAATAGTATGGTGGAGGAAATCGTTTATATGGCTCGGTAGCTCAGTCGGTAGAGCACGTTCGAGTCAGCTTCTTTGATGAGGCGACAGCGTACCGCTCGACCAGCATCTTGAGTGAACGAACGGAGAGCGGGACGAAGGACGTTGTTTTAAGCGGAATAGTATGGTGGAGGAAATTGTTTATATGGCTCGGTAGCTCAGTCGGTAGAGCAAAGGACTGAAAATCCTTGTGTCGGCGGTTCGATTCCGTCCCGAGCCACTTGTAAGCATAGATACATATATGTGTCTATGCTTTTTTATTTTATAATAGTGACATGGTACACTATATGTAAATACGCCTTTTTGGGGGAGTGAACATAAATGGAGAAAAAAATTTTAGTTGTTGATGATGAAAAACCAATTGCTGACATTTTGCAATTTAATCTAAAAAAAGAAGGATATGACGTATATTGTGCATATGATGGTGTCGAAGCGTTACAAAAAGTAGAAGACGTCCAACCAGATTTGATTTTATTGGATATTATGCTACCACAAAAAGATGGAATGGAAGTATGTAGGGAAATTCGGAAAAAATACGATATGCCCATTATTATGCTGACAGCAAAAGATTCCGAAATTGATAAAGTGCTCGGTTTAGAGCT
The DNA here is from genome assembly GCF_050613275.1 of Anoxybacillus dikiliensis. Classification (GTDB taxonomy): domain Bacteria; phylum Bacillota; class Bacilli; order Bacillales; family Anoxybacillaceae; genus Anoxybacillus. The sequence continues at coordinate 2,765,655 of NZ_CP187112.1, read as the reverse complement.
TGGCGCTGACGATTATGTTACGAAGCCGTTCAGCACACGTGAGCTATTGGCGCGCGTGAAGGCGAATTTACGACGTCATCAACAAAAACAAGAACAAGATCCAAAAGAAATGAGCGAAATCAAAATTGGTTCGCTTACCATTCATGCGGACGCCTATACTGTATCCAAACGCGGAGAACAAATTGAACTCACTCATCGTGAATTTGAACTTCTTCATTACTTGGCGAAACATATTGGTCAAGTCATGACGAGAGAACATTTATTGCAAACGGTATGGGGGTACGATTACTTTGGTGATGTCCGCACCGTTGACGTGACTGTCAGACGTTTGCGTGAAAAAATTGAAGACAATCCTTCGCACCCAACATGGATTGTGACAAGACGCGGAGTGGGGTATTATTTACGAAATCCGGAACAGGAGTAACAGCATGAAAAAAGTAAGCATATTTCAATCGATTCACGTCAAATTTGCCCTAATTTACATTTTGCTTATTTTAATTGCGATGCAAATTATCGGGGCTTATTTCGTACGCCAATTAGAAGCGCAACTCGTTGAAAACTTTAAAAACTCGTTGAATGAGCGCGTGATTTTACTTGCCTATAACATTGAACAAGAAATGAATAAAGAACGGGATAAAAAAAGCCCTACACTCGAAGAAGAAATTCGTTCGATTTTACAAGATTTTGTCTCACAAGATATTTCTGAAGTGCGCGTTATTGATAATAAAAGTAAAGTATTAGGTACGTCAAATCCATACAATCAAAATATCGTTGGAAAGCGAACAACCGACTTGCTTATTAAACGAACGATAGTGGCAGGGGAAATGGCGGAAAAAATGCTTGTCGATCCGAAAACGGGACATCGGATGTACATTTCCTCTACGCCTATTAAAGTAAAAAACGAAATTAAGGGTGCCATTTATGTCATCGCCTCGATGGAAAATGTTTTTGCACAGATGAGGCAAATTAATAACATTTTAGCGACCGGAACAGGAATAGCTTTAGTCATTACAGCGTTGTTAGGCATTTTACTAGCGCAAACAATTACGCGTCCAATTTCAGATATGCGTAAGCAGGCATTAGCGATGGCGAAAGGTAATTTTTCACGAAAAGTAAAAGTATATGGGTATGATGAAATTGGACAACTTGCGCTCAGCTTTAACAACTTAACGAAAAAATTGCAAGAAGCGCAAGCGACGACTGAAGGAGAGCGCCGTAAGTTAGAATCGGTATTAACGCATATGACGGATGGTGTAATTGCCACAGATAGAAAAGGGAGAATTATTTTAATTAATGATGCGGCGCTAAACATTTTAAATGTTTCACGTGAAACAGTGTTGTCTGCCCCTATTGTGAGCGTACTAGGACTAGATGAACAATACACGTTTGAAACGCTGCTTGAAGAGCGTGAAACGTTAATTTTAGATTTTAGTACAGAGGAAGAAATGTACATTTTACGTGCTTCTTTATCTGTCATTCAAAAAGAAAAAGGGTTTGTAAACGGTTTAATCGTTGTGTTGCACGATATTACAGAACACGAGAAAATTGACCGCGATCGTCGAGAATTCGTTGCCAATGTATCACATGAACTACGGACACCATTAACGACAATGCGCAGTTATTTAGAGGCGCTCGCTGATGGAGCGTGGCGCGACGAGGAAATTGCTCCACGATTTATTGAAGTTACCCAAAACGAGACGGAACGAATGATTCGCCTTGTGAATGACTTATTGCAACTTTCTAAGCTCGACAGCAAAGACTATAAATTGAAAAAAACACGTGTGCATTTCATTCCTTACTTCCATAGAGTGATTGATCGATTTGAATTAACGAAAAAAGAAAACGTTTCATTTGTTCGTAACTTTCCAGATGAAAAAATTATTGTTCATATGGATGAAGATAAAATTACCCAAGTGCTCGATAATATTATTTCGAATGCCCTTAAATACTCGCCACAAGGTGGAACAATTACGTTTCGCGTTGAAAAACTAGAAAGCGATATTCGAGTAAGCGTGAAAGATGAAGGAGTAGGTATTCCAAAAGCAGACTTATCAAAAATTTTCGAGCGCTTTTATCGTGTTGATAAGGCACGTTCACGTAAACTTGGTGGAACAGGATTAGGTTTGGCTATCGCAAAAGAAGTCGTCGTGGCTCACGGTGGGCGTATTTGGGCAGAAAGTCAAGAACGGAAAGGGACAACGATTTACTTTACTTTGCCGATCGAACAACAGAAAAAAGGATGAAAACGATGAAATACGAAACGATTAAATCGATTGTATTGACGATTCTTGTATGTACGAGCGTTTTTTTAACTTGGAGTTTATGGACGTATCAGCCGAAATATGACTTCATTGAAAACGCAAAATACATTCAAAACGTCCCTGTCAGCAATGTTGCGGTCGATTATGGAACAGTTGTTCAGCCGCGTTATATTTTTATTCATAAAGATGCACAACATTACGGGGTGACGCATCATTCGGACATTTATAAATTTATGAAGGAAATAAAAAATTGGACGTTCGATCATTTTGAAAATATATCAGATACAGTGAAAAAAGAGCAATTTCTCTCATTTATCCATGGGAAAGGAAAAATAGAAATTATTTATCCAGATGACATACCAATTGAAATGTATCGCACGATTTTTCAAATAGATGATACAGATGTTGAAAAAGTTCGCTTTGATCGAATCATCATTCCGATGAATGAAAATGGAGAAGAAATTCACGTATATTTCGTATCTGCCAATGAAAAGCGTATATATAAAGCGGTCGCTCAAGATGTGTCCATTGAGAATTTGAAACAAACATATTATGCACGCGCAGAGCGTTATACACCGTTTTTATCGTACGACATAAGCGAAACAAAATCGTTATTTTTACCAGCCCGTCCACTCGTATTGAACCGATTGCAATACTATATGGATGAATTAAGTGCAGATCGTTTTAAAGATGCGTTATTTACAGATCCGAGCTTCGTGAAAAAAGATGTCCTTAATTTTGGAGAAGAATATACAGATGGTTCGCGTTTAATGGATGTCGATTTATCTAAAAAGTTACTATTGTATGTCAACCCAGCGGCTCGCGGTGAAACACAAACGTTCGATCCGACGATTTTGCAAAAAAGTATCGATTTTGTGAATGATCATGGGGGTTGGACGGATACGTATTATTTTGATCGCTTAGACGAAAACGGTAGAAAAGTAACTTTTCGTTTGTTTACCAATGGTTATCCTGTATTTAATCGTTACGGTATGGCAGAAATCATACAAATATGGGGAGAAAATGAGATTATCAATTACCAACGCCCGTTATTTACATTAGCTATTCCCGATCGGGTGAGCTTGCCAATTACACTTTCTTCTGGATATGAAGTCATTGATCAGTTGAAAAAACAAAAAAATATTCAACATGAGTTGATTGACGACATCGCGATCGGCTATGAGCTTATTCGTGATTTGGAGCGGGAAAATATCGTCATGTTAGAACCAGCTTGGTACTGTTTATATAGCGGAACGTGGCGAAAAATTGTGATGACGACAGATGAACGAAGAGGGGATATCATTGGATTGGAGTAAAACGAAGACAATTTTTATTATTACGTTCCTTATTCTTGATATATTTTTAGGATACCAATTTATTCAGAAAAAAAATAGTAGCCAGCTTGATGTTATTTTAGAAGCGACAATTGAAGAGCAACTTGAAGCGGATGGCATTACATATGTCGATTTACCAAAAGAAATAACAAAGGCGACATATGTGAGCGGAAAAAGTAAAACATTTACGGAAGAAGAGATAAAGAAGTTGGCTAATCAACAAGTCGAGACTGCAAATGAAACGGTGCTACAAGCCCATTTTATTAAACCGATCCCCCTACAAGACCCAAAAGATGGGTATCGGTTAACAGAATTTTTGAAGCAAAATATCATTGCCGGCGACCAATATACGTTTTGGAAGTACGACGAAGATTTACGAGCGCTCATTTATTTTCAACAATACGAAGGGAAGACGATTTATAAAAACATAAGCAGTATGTTGCTTATTTATGTGAACGATCAAAATGAAATGGTCGGTTATGAACAAACGTTGCTCGTTGATTTAGAAAAAAACGAGAAAAAACAAGAAATTTTGCCAGCAATTAAAGCATTAGAGACGTTGTATAAACGAAATTACTTAAAGCCAGGTGATCAAGTAACGAAAATCGATCTTGGCTATTACGCACTCGTCCAATTCACTACATCGCAAGTGTTAACACCGACATGGCACGTTGTTGTGAATGGAAAAACAGATTATTATGTAAACGCATTTGAAGGACAAGTGATTAGCGATGAAAATAAAGTGTTGGAGTGAATAACATGAGGTTTAGCGTTTTGGCGAGCGGCAGTACAGGTAACGCCTTTTATGTAGAAACGGAGCGTGAACGGTTACTTGTTGATGCAGGGTTAAGCGGCAAACAATTAGAGCAACTATTTGCTCATATTGATCGCCACATTCAAGATGTAACAGGTGTTTTAGTGACACATGAACATAGCGACCATATTAAAGGTTTAGGCGTCATTGCTCGGAAGTATCGCCTTCCGATTTATGCGAATGAAAAAACATGGAAAGCGATGGATAGTCTCATTGGTGACATTCCATCTGAACAAAAATTTATTTTTCCGACTGGTACCGTTCGGACGTTTGGAGATATAGATGTTGAGTCATTTGGTGTATCGCACGATGCTGCCGAGCCCATGTTTTATGTATTTCATTATGAGGGAAAAAAGTTAGCGCTTATCACAGATACAGGTTATGTTAGCGAACGAATGAAAGGTGTCATTTGTCATGCGGATGTATTTGTGTTTGAAAGCAATCATGATGTAGAAATGTTACGTATGGGGAAATATCCATGGAACATTAAGCGACGTATTTTAAGCGACGTTGGACACATATCGAACGAAGATGCCGGTCTCGCCCTAGCGGATGTGATCGGTGACAAAACAAAACGCATTTATTTAGCTCATTTAAGCCAAGATAACAATATGAAAGAATTAGCGCGAATGACAGTTGCCCAGACGCTTGAGAAAAAAGGGATGATCGTCGGAGAATGTTTTCAATTGTATGATACGGATCCTGTTCGTCCGACAGCGCTCGTTTCCGTATAAATTTCACCGTTTTTTCACCAACATACCGTATGTATATTATTAGATGATTGGAGAAAAAACAGGTTATAATGGAAAATGGGTCAATTTTTGATATAGAAAGGACGGGTGAAAAATGGGCTATTATGATGATCATTATGCACATGTTCGTCAAAAACAAAAAGGGAACCGCGGAGGAACGTTTTTAGCAGGCTTAGTCGGAGCGGTTTTAGGCGGAATGCTTGTCATCGTCTCTATTCCTTCCCTAGTGAAATGGGACGTGTTACCTTATTCACTTGAACAAACGGAAGAAAAACAGACGACGGTGACGGAGCAACCAAAAATAGAAAAGAGTGTAGCGGTGGATGTTGTGACGCAAGTGACGAAAGCAGTAAACAAAGTATCTAATGCGGTTGTCGGCATTGTAAATATTCAAGAAGCAAGTTTTTGGTCAGAAGGCGGGGAAGCTGGAACAGGTTCTGGTGTTATTTATAAAAAAGAAGGGAATAAAGCATATATCGTCACTAACCATCACGTCGTTGAAGGTGCGAGCCGTGTCGAAGTGAGCTTAAGCGACGGAACAAAAGTGCCAGCTCGTCTCCTTGGAAGTGATGTATGGACGGATTTAGCCGTATTAGAAATCGATGCGAAACATGTCACAAACGTAGCTGAATTCGGTAATTCAGATGTCGTGAAGGTCGGGGAGCCAGTGATTGCAGTTGGGAACCCGCTTGGTTTACAATTTGCAGGTTCTGTGACACAAGGAATTATTTCTGGAGTAAACCGTACGATTCCAATTGATATTGATCAAGATGGCATCCCTGATTGGCACGCAGAAGTACTGCAAACAGATGCTGCGATTAATCCAGGAAACAGCGGAGGAGCGCTCGTAAATATCGAAGGTCAAGTCATTGGAATTAACTCGATGAAAATTGCGCAAGAAGCAGTGGAAGGGATCGGATTATCGATTCCGATTAATTACGCAAAACCGATCATCGCAGATTTAGAGAAATTTGGACAAGTTCGCCGACCATATATGGGCGTAGAGCTACGTTCGTTAAGTGATATTCCAGCATATCATTGGCAACAGACGCTTCATTTGCCGGCAAACGTGAAAGAAGGGGTTGCTATTTTACAAGTCGTGCCGGGATCACCAGCTGCCCAAGCCGGTTTACGTGAATTTGATGTCATTGTCGCGCTAGATGACGAAACCATTCCAGATGTCATCGCCTTAAGAAAGCATTTATATAATCGCAAACAAATTGGCGATACGATGAAAGTGACATTTTATCGTGATGGCAAAAAACAAACAGTGACATTAAAATTGGCCAAACAATCACTATAATGAAACGGCAGGGCATTCCCTGTCGTTTCACTCATGAATGAGGAGTGGTATGCTTTGTGGAAATGTTGTGAACAACATGTCGAACTTGCGATTGATATGTATGTGGATGAAAACCAACAAGCACCTGAGATATCAACAGTTTCTGTGGATAAAAAAGAAGAAATGTGCGATTTTTGTGAACAGCGTGCCATATATATAGTAGGGAACTAATGTTTTTACACAATATGTGGATTGTACTTGTGGATATGTGGATAAACCTTGTGGATATTATGTTTGTAAAGTGGGGATCACTTGTGAATATATACATTATTGCTGTGGGTAAGTTGAAAGAAAAATATTTAAAACAAGGGATCGAGGAATATACGAAACGATTATCATCGTATGCAAAAATCGACATCATTGAAGTAGCGGATGAAAAAGCACCAGAGCAGTTAAGTGAACAACAAATGCAGCTCGTAAAAAAGAAAGAAGGGGATCGTATTTTAAGCAAAATAACAGAAGATATGCACGTCATTGCTTTAGCGATTGAAGGAAACATGATGTCTTCGGAACAATTCGCCCAAACGCTTGATCGATTAGCGACATACGGAAAAAGTAAAGTGGCTTTTGTCATTGGAGGGTCTCTCGGCTTAAGCGATGACGTCATAAAACGAGCAAACGAATCGCTTTCATTTTCAAAAATGACGTTTCCTCATCAACTCATGCGCCTCATTTTAACCGAGCAAATTTATCGTGCCTTCCGCATTAATCGCGGAGAACCGTATCATAAGTAAAGAGGATAGCTTCTCTGCTACCCTCTTACTTGCGATGCATTTTAAACTGTAAAAATAATTCATTGTAATATGCGAGCATACTTTTGCCGAGATTTTCGTACACTTCAAGCTTGTCGGCAAGTTGTTCGCTCGGGTAAAAACGCTCGTCTTCCACGATGTCCTTTGGCAAATAGTCGAGCGCTTTTTTATTTGGCGTCGAATAGCCAACGTATTCGGCATTTTGGGCGGCATTTTTCGGATCGAGCATAAAATTAATAAATTGATGGGCGCCTTCAATGTTTTTGGCTGTTTTTGGAATAACCATATTGTCGAACCATAAGTTTGTTCCTTCTTTCGGGATGACGTAATCAAGCCGTTCGTTTTCCCACATTATTTCTGCCGCATCTCCTGACCAAACGATGCCGATGGCTGCTTCTTCATTTGCAAGCAGCATTTTAATCTCATCGCCGACGATCGCTTTGACGTTTGGAGTTAGCTTATCGAGTTTTTGTTTTGCTTGTTGTAAATGAGCTTTGTTCGTATCATTTAAGGAATAATGCAAGCTATTTAACGCCATGCCGATAATTTCGCGCGCACCATCGACAAGCAAAATTTGATTTTTAAAGGAAGGATCCCACAAGTCGTTCCAGCTCGTTATTTCTTTTCCGCCAAGAAGTGCGCGATTGTAGACAATGCCGACCGTTCCCCAAAAATAAGGGATGGAATATTCATTGCCCGGATCAAATGATAAGTTAAGAAAACGCTCATCAATATAGCGCAAGTTTGGAAGTTTGGAATGGTCGATCGGCAATAATAAACCTTCCTCTTTCATTTTGCTGATGGCGTACTCCGAAGGGACAGCGACATCAAATGTCGTTCCGCCTTGGGAAATTTTTGTCATCATCGCTTCGTTCGAATCAAACGTTTGATAAATGACTTTTAGACCTGTTTCTTTTTCAAATTTTTTAATGAGTGCGGGGTCAATGTAGTCGCCCCAGTTATAAATCGTTAACGTGTTGTTTCCTCCATACCCTTTAGACGATTCGATCATACGTACAACATAAAGCAAACTAAAAGCAATGAGCCAAACGAGCAAAAAAAGTGATAATAACTTCCTCATTTTTGTCCCCCCTTCGTACTCGCCCGTTGTGTAATCATGTAATACACAACAACGAGAAGGAGCGTAAATAAGAAAAGAAGGGTAGATAAAGCGTTGACGGATAGCGAAATTCCTTGACGCGCCCGCGAATAAATTTCAACAGACAACGTCGAGAAGCCATTGCCTGTAACGAAAAACGTGACGGCAAAGTCATCAAGCGAGTATGTGAGCGCCATGAAAAAACCAGCGAAAATGCCTGGCGTCACATACGGGAGAACGACTTTCGTCAGCACGTTCCACTCGTTTGCCCCTAAGTCGCGCGCAGCGTCAATGAGCGTCGGGCTCATTTCTTGCAGCTTCGGCAATACCATTAAGACGACAATTGGAATGCTGAAGGCAATATGCGACAATAAGACGGACGTAAATCCGAGCTGAATACCTGCGATCGTAAATAAAATGAGAAACGATGCCCCGATAATAACGTCAGGGCTGACAATTAAAATGTTATTTAACGTAAGCAACGTTTGTTTCCAACGATGTTTTACATAATAAATGGAAATTGCTCCGAAAACGCCAATGATTGTCGCAAGCGATGACGATAATAATGCGACGACTACCGTATGCAGGACGATCACAAGCAAACGCGTATCGTCAAACACTTCTTTATACCAATCGAACGTAAACGATTCGAAATGATGCATCGTCCCGCCGCTATTAAACGAATAGTAAATTAAATAAAAAATAGGCATATATAACACAAAAAACACGAACGCTAAATAGAGGCGAGCAACTTTCATTGTCTCACCCCCCATTTTTTATTCCCTGTTATAGCCATGATGCCTGCCATAGCTATCATTAAAAAGACAGCGATTGTCGCACCCATGCCCCAGTTTTGCGTCACGAGAAAATGTTGCTCGACCGCTGTTCCGAGCGTAATGACGCGGTTTCCGGCAATTAGTCTCGTCAACATAAAGAGCGAGAGCGAAGGAATAAATACCGCCTGGCAACCCGCTTTGACCCCATCGAGCGTCAGTGGAAAAATGACGCGCCGAAATGTCGTCCATTCGCTTGCCCCTAGGTCTCGTGCAGCATCGATTAAGGAACGATTCAATTTTTCAAGCGCATTAAAAATCGGTAAAATCATAAATGGAATAAAAATATAAACGGATACGAAAACAAAACTGAAATCTGTAAACAATAATTGTTTTGTCCCGATTCCGATCGTTTCCAATAGCGCATTGACCGCCCCATACGTGCCGAACAGTCCGAGAAAGGCGTATGCCTTCAACAATAAATTGACCCATGTCGGTAAAATAATAAGCAATAACCATAACTGCTTATGCTTTGTTTTTGTCAAAAAGTAGGCGGTCGGATAAGCGATAAGAAGTGAGCATGCTGTAATTAAAAACGCGTACCAAAACGAATTAACTGTCATACGTAAATAAACAGGCGTAAAAAAAGTTTTATAGTTTACGAGCGAAAAGCGCCCTTCGATATCGAAAAACGAATAGTATACGACGAGAATAATTGGCGCAATGACGAACAATGCAATCCATAGCCAATACGGAACGGCATAAGCGTAGCGACGCATGTTATTCACCCCCGCTTCGCTTCATCACGTGGATTGCTTCTGGCTCAAAATGAAGACCGATTTCTTCCCCGATTTCCGCCTTCTTCGTCGAGTGAACGAGCCATTCATTTCCGTGCGCATCGTAACAACAAAGCTCATAATGTACGCCGCGAAATAAAACGGAATCGACACGCACGCGCAACTTGCCGCGTTCAGCGGTCGTTAATTCTAAGTCTTCTGGGCGAATGACAATATCGACTTGTTCATTTTTTGAAAATCCGCGATCGACGCACGTAAATTGTTGATTGGCAAACTCGACAACAAAATCATCAACCATCGTCCCGACAATGATGTTTGACTCCCCGATAAAATCGGCAACGAAACGATTGACAGGCTCATCATAAATATCTTTCGGTGTGCCGCGTTGTTCAATTTTTCCTTTGTTCAACACGAAAATTTCATCTGACATGGCAAGTGCTTCTTCTTGGTCGTGAGTGACGAAAATAAATGTAATGCCAAGTCTTCGTTGCAATTCGCGCAACTCATATTGCATTTCTGTTCTCAATTTTAAATCAAGTGCAGAAAGCGGTTCATCTAATAAAAGGACGTCCGGTTCGTTGACGATGGCGCGAGCGATGGCGACGCGCTGCCGTTGTCCCCCTGACATTTCATGAATGGCGCGTTGCTCGTATCCTCCTAAGTTGACGAAACGAAGCGCTTCTTTTACTTTTCGTTCAATGTCTGCTTCGCGCAAGTTTTTTATGCGCAACCCGAAAGCGACATTTTCAAACACGTTTAAATGGGGGAAAAGCGCATAATCTTGAAAAACGGTATTCACCTGCCGTTTATTCGCTGGGATGCCGTTTATTCGCTTTCCGTGAAAATAAATATCGCCTTTTGTCGGTTCGATAAAACCAGCAATTAAGCGAAGGATAGTTGTTTTCCCACATCCAGAAGGACCAAGAAGCGTATAAAACTTCCCGCGCTCCATTTCAAAGCTCACATCATCGAGCACAGGATCATCATCATCGTATCGTTTTGTGACATGTTCAAAGCGAATGATGACACGATCATCCATCTTTTTTATCCCACCTCATTTTTCGCATGTTTAAGTTCATTATGAATGATCGGCCTATATTGAGCAACTTTTTTTCGCTATTGGAGCACGCCGTAATTAACGATTTCAACGGTCGGACGAATGTTGATGTCCGCCTTCGCAAATGCTTTTGCCCAGCTTTTTTGTTTTTTAAATGCTTTGTACTCGTAAGCGCGAGCGTATAGGCCGAATCCGATCGGATCGACCTCGTATGTTTGCATTTTTTTTATAATTGACTCAAGCTGTTTTTTTATTTCTTTGGCGAGCAATGTTTCAACTTTCTCCTTATCTTTTTTCATATCTAGGTACGTTGTAGATTCCGTTAAGACGGCGCGTAATTTCATGCGCACATCAAAACGAAACGTCCCATGTTGAAACGACGGTTTATATGAAAAATCGCCATGTTCAATCGAAATGCTTACGTATTCCGTTTGTTTTGATGTTTTAATCGGTAGCGTAAGAGAGGTTGCCGGTTTGATACGTTTTTGCAATATCGCAAAATATGGGCTTTCTTTTTGTGATAACGAGCCGACATATTTTCGTTGTTCATTAAATAAAGCAATCCCGCCTGCGACGAGATCCCCTTTATATACTTTCATTATCGGCGCAAAAGGCGTTTGGGCGCGATCAATCGATAAACGGCGAAATTGAAGAAGATTGATTTTTGTCGTTTGCTTCCCTTTATCAGCTGTCAGTAGTACGTCTCGAATAGCGACAGATAAACGAGGCTTATCATCAAGCCGAATGTACATTAAATTTTTTAACGGGCCGTCAAAAAGGATGAAGTTCGCAGTAGTTGAGTTTTTCGGATCACGATATAACACGTCTAAATACGAGAACACGTCATGATTTTTTGCGATTCTTTTACTCACAACGACATTTTGTGTTTTTCCGCCAACGATTTTTCCGGAAGCGAAGGCGTTTGCTTTAAAACGGTTATCGCGAAGCGTGACTCCTGATGTGCGAATGACTTCGTAAATGTTTTTCGCTTCTTTATTGAAAACAGGACTAACGGAATAAACGAGCAGCTTTCCGTCTTTTTCGTCTAACCCGACCGTTAATACGAGCGTCAAATCATCAAGCTGCGACTGCATGCCGCATCCAGCCGTTAAAAGAAAGCAAAGAAATATATATATATGTTTTCTCATTTTTTCTTCCCTCCTCGAAACCATCGCACAACGGAGACGTAAATAAACAGAACGGCAGGGAAAATGTACGCCCCCCATAACCCGTATCGTTCCCACCATGATCCGAACGTTTGAATATGTGAAAAAGAAGGATTGTATAAAAAAGATACGATAATAAATATGCACACAGCGATAAAGAGCACGATTGTATGATCTTGTTTTTTAAACAGTTGACTAATACCAAAGACGGTCGTAAAAATATACGGAATGCCTGTTGTCGACATGACGAACAAATAAAACGACAAAAAAATGACTTCGAACCGTTCGATAAATGAAAACTCGACCGTTTTTAATAACGATAACGTCGGCCACACGAGCGAAGGTGTTTCATCAGGACTAAAAAAAATAAAACATGTTACTGTAATTAATAAAAAAGTGAAGGCAGAAATGCTGTTGGCGATGACCATCGCTTTTATCGCATGCTTTTTTTCTTTTAAAAACGGGTAAAACACGAATGCAAGCTCGAACCCTAAAAACGATAAGACAGTTGTTTTTACCGCTTGGAAAATCGGAGCCCAACCTTCTTTTAAAATAGGGAGCATATGTAAAACGTTTCCCTTTTGTAACGGTATAGCGATAAGAACTGGCATCCAAAGCGTTAAATAAAAAACAAATTCGGCATAGCGACCGAGCACGCGCACGCCATTTCGGGTAATAAGAAACCCCGGCAACATAAATAGCATCATAAGTAAATAGTTTGGCGTATTTGGCAACACCCACGTTTGTATAACGTGAATAGCTGTAAAAACGACTGTTATAGACGCAAGTAAAGCATAAGCGACGAACGCGAGATGAAGCAACGAACCAAATATGCGGCCGAAATAGCGGCGCGAGAGATCGAAAATCGTATCTTGTTCATGTTTTTCCATCGTCTTAATAATCACCGTACTAGCGATGACGGAAATGCCCCAACCGATAATAATTGCGATCCATCCATCCGTGTTTGCGATATCAGCAAGCTGAGCAGGAAGCGATAAAATACCAATGCCGATTTGCACACCTGAAATAAGAAAAATATATTGCATTGTCGTGATTTCATTAAACTGATAACGTTTCATACGCACCACTTATTTGCGAATTTTTTTTTGTCTTGTTAGCTGTGTTGGTCGAGCCGATAACGGACGCGTGCGCATCATCCAGAGCGGGAAGCGCAATATGGTATCTTTCCAGTCGCGCAGTCGTGCGGGGGCAAACGGACTTCCCGCAGGTGTGCCAAGCGACTCCAATGAAATGAGATGCCCGATGATAACCATAAATCCGATCACCATTCCGACTAAACCGAATAAAGAAGCAGCGATCATCATCGGAAAGCGCAATAAGCGAATCGATTCGGACATATCAGGATTTGGAATAATAAATGAAGCAATCGCTGTGAGCGACACGATGACGACCATAATGTTGCTGACGATGCCAGCTTCAACGGCTGCTTGTCCGATGACGACTCCGCCGACGATGCCGACCGTTTGCCCGATTGGCGCAGGTAAACGTAACCCTGCTTCACGCAACATTTCGATCGCAAGTTCCATTAAAATCGCCTCAAGAATCGGAGGAAGAGGAACCCGTTCACGCGATTCGCCGACCGTTAACAATAAATTGAGCGGAATAATTTCGTAATGAAACGAAAGAGCCGCGATGTAAGCCGACGGTAAAAAAATCGCCATAAAAAAGGCAAGTAACCGCAAAAGTCGTAAAAACGAGGCGATCATCCAACGCGTACTATAGTCATCAACCGTTTGGAAGAAGGTAATAAACGTCATCGGTCCGATCATGACGCTAGGCGAGCGATCAACGACAATGACGATGCGTCCTTGTAGTAGATTGCTTACTGCTGCATCCGGCCGTTCCGTCAATAAAAATTGCGGAAATGGCGAAAACGGATTATCTTCAATCAGTTGCATAAGTTCACCTGTATTAACGATCGTATCGACGTCGATTTGCTCGATGCGATCTTTCAGCTCTTGTAGTACTTCGGGGTGAGCAACATCTTCTAAATATAAAATAGAAACAGGCGTATGACCGCGTCTGCCAACCGTCGTCTCTTCAATTTTTAATTGTTGATGCGGCAAATAACGTCGAATGAGCGCAATATTTTTTTCGCACGTTTCAATAAACCCTTGGTGCGATCCTTTCAGCGACGATTCAATTTGCGGTTCAGCGATCGCTCGTTGCGGCCATCCTTGCGTATCTAACAGCAATACGTGGTCATCGCCGTCGAGCAATAGCGCAGTTTCTCCTTGGAACACATGTTGAATGACATGTTCCCATTTTGTCGTATATGATTTTGAGCCGATTGGCAGTTGAATATCTGTAATTGTTTCGATTTGTTTCGTTTCAAACAAAAGCGGATCAATAATGTTATTGTTAATCGAGTTTTTATCAACGAGCGTATTGAGATAAATAAGCAACGCTCGCCTTTTTCGTTCCCCGATAAGTAGATGACAATATATGAGATCAGGCGTTTTTGTAAAATAATCACGCAACGTTTGTTCGTTCATATCGAGCGAGTGCGTGACGGTTTGTTGTATTCCGTTCATCATTCATCCCCTTTAAGCTGTTGAAGTGGTTCGATAGCTGGTCCTTCTAGCACTTTTCCAGTAAAACAGAAGCGTGAACCGTGGCACGGGCAGTCCCATGATCTTTCACTATTGTTCCACTCAAGTTCGCAACCCATATGCGTACACGTTGTATCGACGACATACAGTGTGCCTTGTTCATCGCGATAGGCACCTGCCCGTTTTCCGTCCACATTGACCACTGCCCCTTCCCCTTTCGATATGTCGCGCGGGGTACGAAGAGCATATTCGAGCTTTCCAGTTAAAAAATGTTTAGCGACATCGATGCCTTCTGTCAACAAACTGTTTAATGACGGGTCAGCGACAAATCGCGACGGAGTAAATAAATGCGCGTAACGATTTTCTTTTTGTAACGCTAAATCTGTCAAAAGACGAGCAGCGACCATACTTGTCGTCATCCCCCATTTTCGATATCCTGTCGCAACAAGAATGTGAGGGAGACTTTTGCGAATTGGACCGATGTATGGAAGATTGTCTAGCGTGACGAGATCTTGTGCCGACCAACGATATAGCACATGTGACAAACCAAACATATGTTCACTAAATGCTTGTAACGCTTCATAGTGTTGAATCATGTTGATCCCTTGTCCGACTTTATGCGATTCACCACCGATTAGAAGAAGTGGCTTTCCATCCATCGTCGTGCAGCGAAGAGATCGCTTTGGTTCATTTGCGCTTAAATACATGCCTTGCAATCGTTCGTCAACTTCGACTGCAATGACGTATGACCGTTCGGCATGTAAGCGAGCAAAATAAAAAGAAGGATCAAAAAATGGGAAATGAGTACAAATGATGATCGTATCGCACGTCACGGTAGCTCCGTTTTTCATTTTCACGATGGGCTGCGTTGTCGGTTCAATATCGACCGCGACGGTTTGTTCATAAAACGATGCCCCATGTTTTGCCGCAAGCTCGATCAATGTTTTTACATAGTGGAGCGGATGAAATTGTGCTTGATTGCGCATCATGACTGCACCTTGGATGGAGAATGGAAGCGACAGTTGATTGACATATGCCCCGTCGATGCCGAGCGTTTCATACGCTTTCCATTCCGCCTCAAGCTTATATAATTGCGTTTCTTCAGTCGTATACACGTATGCGTCTTCTACCGATAAGTCGCAATGAATATCATGTTCTTTTATGATGTGCAAAATCGATTGCAACGCTTCTTTATTTGCTTCGTAATATTGACGAGCACTATCTTCGCCAAAGTGGGCTATCAGTTCATGATAAATGAGATCATGCTGGGCAGTCATTTTTGCAGTCGTATGCCCTGTTGTGCTGTGACATAGCCGATCTGCTTCGATGACGGTGACACGCACTCCTTGTTTAGCGAGCAAATAAGCAGTCGTAACGCCTGTTATCCCCCCTCCAATAATCGCCACATCCGTTCTAATCGGTTGCATAAGAGGTGGAAAAGACGGAATCGTTGTTGTTTGTAGCCAATACGATTGTGATAACTTTGGTAGAGACATGTTTTTGTTCCTCCATAACCATGTTTTTCTTAATTTTCCCCAAATCGAAAAGTTTATGATGAACATTTGTAAAGATGATAAAATGGAAATAGACGAGTATAGAAACGTTTTTATAACATAACGTAAGAGGGAGATCGAAAGTGAATAAAGATGCAAACATTCGTTTACAAGATAACGTGGTGTTAGAACATTACGGGCTTAATGAATTGCATTTAGAATCTGTTCGTCATTATCGCGAACAATTTGCGAAAGCAAAGCCAAACCATCCATGGAACGGATTAGAAACGAAAGATTTTTTATATAAAATTGGGGCGTGGGGAAAAATACGAGATACAAACAAAGAAGGGCTCACATTAGCAGGGCTACTTATGTTCAGCGAAGAGCGAATGATTACAGAAGTGTTACCACAATACTTTTTGGAATATCGTGAGCATGACGACAATGATATGCATTGGACAAATCGTTTCACCTCACAAGACGGAACATGGTCGGGAAATATTTATGATTTTTATTTCAAAGTGATGAACGAACTAAAAGACGTATCTGAATTCGAAAAAGAAGCTGTGCATGAAGCACTCATCAACGCGATTGTCCATGCCGATTACAACGGTGATGGAGGTATTGTTGCTGAACGGCAGCGATCATATATACAATTTTCTAATCCTGGGCTTTTCGGCATTCCTTTAGAACAAGCATATAGCGGTGGGATTAGCCATTTGCGCAATCCGAATATGTTTAAAATGTTTATTTACATTCAGTTTTGTAAACGTGCTGGAGTCGGTTTAAAAACGATAGAGACGATTTGCTTACAACAACTTGCTGTCGAGCAATATGATTTTCAAAAACGAACGGTCGTTACATTGCCTATTGTGTCCGTTCCAGAAAGACACGAACGAATAGATGGGATTGGGACAGTAAGTGATTGGGCGGATGATGTGATATTATTGGACTCCATAAATAAAGATGACAACTTCTATAATATTGAACAAAACTCCTTTAATAACGAGATTAAGTCCGTAAATAAAGATGAAAACTCCTTAAATAGCGGAATGGACTCCGTGAATAAAGAGCTTAACTCTGTAAATAATAAGCATGACTCCATAAATAAAGATGAAAGCTCCATAAATATGTCTTTTGACTCCGTAAATAAATCGGATGGGGAAGAAGAAATAAATGTCGATCAGGAGCTATGGAACATTGCTGAAATTGCACGTAAGAAAAAAAGGCTTGCACCGGCTAAAATGGAAGAAATCATTTTGCAACTATGCGCTCATCGACCGTTAATGTTAAAACAAATCGCGTATTTACTAGATCGGACGCCAGACGGTTTACGAAACAATTATTTAGGAAAGTTATTAGCAGAAGGAAAAATGCGCTTAAAGTATCCAGACCAACCAAATCATCCGAAACAAGCATATATAACGAATAAGTAATATTCATTATTTGTTCAATATTTCACAATATAAAAATAAAAAAATAATGTTACAATAATGGTAACAACAGAAAAGTTGAGGTGACAAAAGATGCTTATATGCGAATGGAGAGACTTTTCGACAGATGCCGAAACATACACATTGGAATTATTCGAAGAGATGATTGGCGATGAATTTGAAGCGATGATGTTTGAAGATAACCAAGATATTCCTTCTTATATATGGACGGTTAACTACGTCGTGATCGTTAAACGGAATACGCGCATGTACAACGATATTTCGTTTACAAAGATTCCACGCAATCCCGTATGTGAATAGCTGCTTCTTTTCCAAGAAGCAGTTTTCTTACAAAATACATTTGCTCAATATTTCACAAATATGACACACACAAACGAAATGTAATTCATTATAATAAAAATGTGAAAACAATCACATTTTTATTTTTCGATTAATTTGTGAATTTTTTCACAAGAATAATTATGGGAGGGGCTTATATGGCTGTGGAGGAGAAAGTATTGGACCAAAAGAAAGAAGTTACGAAAATGATTGATACGCTCGTTGCTAATGCTCAGAAAGCGTTAAAAGCGTTTCGCGATTACGATCAAGAAACAATTGATCATATTGTTAAACAAATGGCGTTAGCTGGGCTTGATAAACATATGTATTTAGCGAAACTAGCCATTGAAGAAACAAAGCGCGGCGTGTATGAAGATAAAATTATTAAAAACATTTTTGCGACAGAATATATTTACCATAACATTAAATACGATAAAACGGTTGGCGTCATCCGAGAAAATGAACAAGAAGGCATCATTGAAATTGCCGAGCCTGTTGGGGTGATCGCTGGGGTCACACCGGTAACAAACCCAACGTCAACAACAATGTTTAAAGCGCTCATTTCTATTAAAACGCGCAATCCAATCATTTTTGCGTTCCACCCATCTGCGCAAACATGTAGCAGTGAAGCGGCACGCATTTTACGGGATGCAGCGATTGCAGCAGGTGCGCCAGAGCATTGTATTCAATGGATCGAAACTCCTTCTGTCGAAGCGACGCAACAATTGATGCATCATCCTGGTGTTTCGCTTATTCTTGCGACAGGTGGAGCAGGCATGGTGAAAGCGGCATATAGCTCAGGAAAGCCAGCGTTAGGGGTTGGGCCTGGTAACGTACCTTGCTATATTGAGAAAACAGCAAATATTAAACGTGCGGTGAACGATCTTATTCTTTCTAAAACGTTTGATAACGGCATGATTTGTGCATCTGAACAAGCGGTCATTATTGATAAAGAAATTTATGATGCCGTAAAAAACGAAATGATCGCAAACAAATGTTATTTCTTAAATGAAGAAGAAAAGAAAAAAGTTGAAAAGCTTGTCATTAATGAAAATACGTGCGCAGTCAATGCGAATATCGTCGGTAAACCAGCATATGAAATCGCAAAAATGGCAGGCGTCGATGTGCCAGCTGATACAAAAATTCTCGTGGCAGAACTAAAAAGCGTCGGTCCACAAGAGCCGCTTTCTCGTGAAAAATTAAGCCCGGTATTGGCGTGTTATAAGGTGAATAGTACAGAAGAAGGATTAAAACGAGCAGAAGAAATGCTTGAATTTGGTGGACTTGGCCACTCCGCTGTCATTCATTCGGAAAATCAAGACGTCATTCTTGAATTCGGTAAGCGAATGAAAGCGGGACGAATTATTTCGAACGCCCCATCTTCACAAGGAGCGATCGGCGATATTTACAACGCATACATCCCATCGTTGACGCTCGGCTGTGGTACGTTCGGTGGCAACTCTGTTTCGACAAACGTCGGTGCGACACATTTAATTAACATTAAAAAATTAGCGAGAAGGAATGTAAACATGCAATGGTTTAAAGTTCCGCCGAAAATTTATTTCGAAAAATACGCGACACAATATTTAGCGAAAATGCCAAACATCTCACGCGCCTTTATCGTTACAGATCCGGGCATGGTGAAGCTTGGCTATGTGGATAAAGTGTTGTACTATTTGCGCAAACGTCCAGATTATGTGCATTGTGAAATTTTCTCAGAAGTTGAACCAGATCCATCAATTGAAACAGTGATGAAAGGTGCCGACATGATGCATGCGTTCCAGCCAGACGTCATCATCGCGCTCGGCGGTGGTTCGGCGATGGACGCAGCGAAAGCGATGTGGTTGTTCTATGAACATCCAAATACCGACTTCAATGGCTTAAAACAAAAGTTTTTAGATATTCGTAAACGCGTATTTAAATATCCGAAGCTTGGTCAAAAAGCGCAGTTTGTCGCTATTCCGACAACGTCCGGTACCGGCTCAGAAGTCACATCATTTGCGGTTATTACAGATAAGAAAAATAATGTGAAATATCCGCTTGCTGATTATGAGTTAACACCGGATGTCGCCATCGTTGACCCACAATTTGTGATGACGATGCCAAAACATATTACAGCGGATACAGGTATGGACGTATTGACGCATGCGATTGAAGCGTACGTATCGAACATGGCGAACGACTACACAGACGGATTAGCACTAAAAGCCATTCAACTTGTGTTCGAATACTTGCCACGCGCATACAAAAATGGAAACGATGAAGTCGCGCGCGAAAAAATGCATAACGCGTCAACGATTGCGGGTATGGCATTTGCGAACGCATTTTTAGGCATTAACCATAGCTTAGCGCATAAACTTGGGGCAGAATTCCATATCCCACACGGACGGGCGAATACGATTTTAATGCCGCATGTCATTCGTTACAATGCACAAAAACCGAAGAAGTTTACCGCATTTCCGAAGTATGAACATTTCGTAGCTGACGAACGTTATGCTCAAATTGCGCGCTTGCTCGGCTTGCCAGCAAAAACGACAGAAGAAGGTGTCGAAAGCCTTGTTCAAGCAATCATTAAGTTGGCAAAAGAACTCGATATGCCGCTAAGCATTGCAGCTACAGGTGTGAAAAAAGAAGAGTTTGAAAGCAAAGTTGAACAACTCGCTGAATTAGCGTTTGAAGATCAATGTACAACAGCTAATCCAAAATTGCCATTAGTGAGCGACCTCGCTTACATTTATCGCCAAGCGTATAAGGGAGTTTAGTAGCTAAAAACGTTTTTTCAGTATGAATAACAAGGGGTGTTCCGTTACTTTTGGAACGCTCCTTTTTCATATCTTGAATTTATAACCTTTCATAAGGAATATTGCGGAAAATACGGATATACATGTTTTCTTTTTTTTTTATAATTAGTAGTGAAACGATCGGTGACGTACAAAATTAGGGGAAGAAGGAGCGATAGAATTGAAAAAGAAAATGTTTGCTATTGTATTTTCGATGGCGTTAATTTCTATGGGGGTCGTAGCTTAGGCTGGAACAAACTACGAGGGGTATGACGTTATTGTTCCGAAATTTAATGGAAATGCATTTACTCCACAACAAGAAAAATCTAAAAGCGGGGAATCGGTAGATTTGAAAGTGTCTACCTTAGGAAAAGCGATTGATGCAAGAGCTCATTCATATGATGGTGGAACAGGTAGCTGGGTGCGGGTAGCTACCGTTGGTGGACCATTTAAACTACCTAATTCGATAAAAAAAGGTGCAAGTACGAGAGTGGAGTTTAGTACAGATTTCAATGAGGTTGTTGATGTACGAGTGAAAGGGGAATGGCGTAGCAACTAAAAACAGGGAAAATTATTTCCCTGCTTTCCATCGAAGAGAGGGAGGAGGATTGTTTTGCAAGAACAAGTACGTGTTGAGTTGAAACGAATGTTAAATAAAAGAAATATTATCATATGGACTTCCGTTGTACTTTTTCCTATCGCGTATTTTTTCGTGATTAAAGATCAATATGTTTTTTACAGATATATTGAGATATTTTTACGTTTATATTCTGGAGGTATTTCTCTTTTCTTTCCAATTTTAATGGTTTTGCTCTATGCTGTGCATTTTTTGGATGAAAAGAAAAATCGATTTCTGCTTTATGCACAAGCAAGGGTATCTCTTTCACATTATTTTTTTAGTAAAATAATAGCAAATGCAATTGCTTCATTTGTAATATCTTTTCTAATGATGTTTATTCCTTTCATTTTTTGTATGTATATCGTACCAAAGCTTGAATTAGTCAGTTTATATGAATATTTAAACAATCCGATTCCATATACGACATTTGAACAACTTCTATCGCTTGGAACTTTGTCTTATGGTTTAATTTATGCAACATGGGTTGGTTTGAATGGAATGTTGTATGCCACTTTCGGATTAGTTTTAATGATGCTTATGGATAAAATGCTCGTTGCGTTTTTTACCCCATTTATCTATTATTTGCTAGGCACCTTTTTTGCTCAAATTGTAGGATTGGATCAATTTGCTCCAGATGTATCCATTTTTCCTTTTCGGATTTTTCAACAACCAATGTGGACGGTGCTCGTTCCATTTTTCTTATTAACGTTTATTGTTTCTGCTTTAGTTGCATGTGTAAAGGGAAGAGTGGATGAAATGTATGTTTAGGATTTTTCGTAGCAAGCTGGATTACTTCAAGTGGGGTGTCGTAGCGTGCATCATTTATCTTTATAGTTTAAGAAGTAAGGAATACATTTTTTTCCTAAGTTATACAGGTAAGAAAGAAGTGAATATGTGGGATTTCATCATATCTTATTTCGGGAATCCGTATCTCGTTACATATTTCATCTTTCCATTTCTTTGCTTCTACTCTGTTTTTTATATTGTTTCTTACTATGAATATGTTGTACTCATAAGACTAGGCTCTTTAAATAGATGGGTTTATCAAACAACGATTCGCTTTTTAGAAATACTTACAACAACTATTTTCATATGGTCGTGCGTCAGTCTGATCTTATTAAAAGGGGTTTCATTCTCTAGTTCTTGGAGCACTTTGAGTAAAGATTATATGCTGCTTACTGAAACCCAGACAATACAGAAGTTTATTCACGATCCGTTCGTTGCGTTTTTGTGGCAAATTTTATTGCTCTCTTGCTTTTTTATTTGTTTGCATATTATTTTTTGTTTTTTCTATTTACTTATTCAACGAGTTCGAGTGCTTATTGTCTTTGTGTTTTCCATATGGGTGTATACCATTGTGTCTTTTAAGCGTTTTCCAAATCACCTTGGAGAATTCAAGATATCTAGTTATTTTTCTCTTACACAAACTTTAGAAACATTTCATCATCAGGCATTTCCACTTTTTGTATTCTTTTTTATTGCATGTGTATTGGTTGCATTGTGGAACAGGAGAAGGATCATGGGGTTTTTCAGCCAATACAAACACATGGTGTTGTTCTTGTTGACAGTTTTTGTAGTGATGTGGGTACAACAATCGAAAAATATGAAAACGTCAATGGACTTTTTTGGAGTTGTTTTTTTAGGCACAACAAAACATTTCCGCCTCTTGCCTCTTTTAACATATATGATTATTTACGTAGGATTTGTTTATATTGTAAATGTATGTTGGGAAAAAGAAAAAAAGAACATGGTTTATTACGAGCTCATACGGTATAGATCAGCTCATAAGTGGCTAAAGAAAGAGATTTTAATGATGACATGGCTTGCTTGGCTTTATCTCGTGTTTCTTTTTTTTGTATCACTCGCGATTTCGCTATTAAAGGGGCTGTCGTTTCGTTTTTTCACTTCATTTCAACAAGACATTTCATTATTTTCTTTGTTGTACCACTTTTTTATTAATGGTTATTTACAAATAGTTGTGTATGTGTTGTTCGTCATGCTTTTTAATTTTTTGACCCGAAATCGCTTTTATGGTATAGCGTTGCTCGTTATCATAACGGGATGTTCCACTTCACCGTTCATTCCATTTAAGCTAAATAGCTTAATGTATGTTTTTGAAGGAAGATCCGTTTATTTGATTAGCCTTGTTTTGATTTTATGGTTGACGGGAATAGTAATGAGTATGTCCCTTCTTTTGCGAAGAAAAATGTTTTAGAGAAGGTGATCAACATGGTGCATATTGAACTGCGAGATGTATGCAAATCTTTTAAAGGAGTTCTTGTCTTTCAACATGTGAACGTTATGATTGAAAAAGGAAAAACATATGGAATTACGGGTCCAAATGGTTCAGGGAAGTCAGTGTTTTTTAAGCTCATATGTGGTTTTTTAAAACCTGATGTTGGAATTGTTCGTGTAGATGGAAAAGAAATTGGTTTAAACAACCGCTTTCCAGATCAATTTGGAATTATTATTGAGCGCCCAGGATATATAGCAAATAAAACAGAATTCCAAAATTTGAAAGAATTAGCCTTAATTAAAAATCAAATTGATGACCAAAAGATTCGGAAAACAATGGAACGAGTTGGACTTGATCCAGATGCAAAGCAAAAAGTGAAACACTATTCATTAGGAATGAAACAAAAATTAGCGTTAGCACAAGCGATCATGGAAGATCAACAAACGTTAATTTTAGATGAACCATTTAACGCATTAGATCGTACGAGTGTGGACAATATACGTCAGATGCTTCTTTCATTTAAGACGGAAGGGAAAACGATGCTTATAACGAGCCATAATCAAGAAGATATAGATATTCTCTGTGACCATGTGTTTGAAATTAATCAATATACGCTACAGCAGATCAAATGAAAAGCATGGGAAATGCTTGCCCATGCTTTTTATGTTTTACATTTAAGGTTCAATGATTCCTTCTTTCATTGCTTTCACTACCGCTCCAACTCGAGAATCAACTCGCAGTTTCTTTATGATGGTAGAAACATGATGTTCTACTGTTCGGCGGCTTATATTTAATGAATGACTAATATTCTCGTTTGTTTTATCTTGAGCAATTAATTTTAGAATGACAAGTTCCATTTTCGTTAGAGAAATGTTTTCTTCTTCATCTACATCATTCGGAAAAAATGCGACCCCTTCATATGCTCGGCGTATTGCATTCGCTAACTGAAGGATAGACTCCTCTTTTACTACAAATGCAGATGCCCCAGCATGTTTCGCAGCTCTGATGTATTCGCTATAGTTATATCCAGATAAAATGACAATTTTGCAATTTGGATATAACATTTTCATCTTCTTTGTCCACTCTAATCCATTTCCATCTTTTAAACGAATATCCATTACGATCACATGAGGATTCAATGTTTCGACAGATTCTTGTAGCTGAGATAAATGTAAAACTGTTCCCACAACATACATATCTTCTTCTCTTTCAAGCAATTCTTTTAATCCTTCAATCATAAGCACATGATCATCAACTAGTAATACTTTTATCTTCATACTTTTCCACCTCCTCAAATGGAATCATTATAAAAATCCGTGTTCCGAGTTGCTGGTCGGAATATATGTCCCATCTTCCGCCTAACATATATAATTGTTTTTCAATGGAAGCTAATCCGAAGCGATGTTTTTCGATTATTTGAGATATATGTGTAGGGGCGGAAAATCCTTTTCCATCATCTTCAACAGAAATATGAAGCATCTCATCTTCTTCCCATAGTGAAATAATAATCAATGTAGCTTCTGCATGTTTAACAGCATTATAAGCGAGCTCGCGGATGATTCGATATAGAGTAACTTGTAAAGATAATGGAATAATTCTCATCCCTAAATCATAGTAAACTTCAACATCAAGATGGTGTTCGATTTTGATTTTGTTTCGCAGTCCATATAAGCTATTTTCTAAACCTAGATGTTCCACAAACATAGGGTATACGTTTTCGCACATCTCGCGTACTTTGTGAATTTTATCTCGTAGCATCTCATAAATTTGTTTGTCGTCGTTTTCATTTTTTCTCAGTTGAAATCTTTGGAAGATAACAATGAGCTCTTGTAATATTTCATCATGTAAAAACATAGCCAGCTTCCACTTTTCATATTCTTGAATAGAGTATGCATGTTTATTAGTTAAGCCTTTCGTTATTTGTTTTGTTTGGTATGTGAAATATTCTTGAACCATTTGGTATATAGTAATGAAAAATATAAAGAATGTATTTATGGATAATAAAGGTAAACTATAGTTTATTGTGAACAGTACAATATTACATATCAATAAACTTATACATAAAATGACGATTTTTCTCCCAATTTGCTTCGCGACGACACGCCAATCTGCAATTCCTTGTTTAGTTAATAAATATGAGAGAGTGAGAGGAAAGAAAATGATACTTACCATCGTATAATAAAAGGGGATGGATGGAAATTTAAACAAAATACTTGGGACGAAACTAAAAAGAATCATCGGAGCGAACGATAAACATAGACCCAAAATAAGCACATATAAATCATTTTTTACTTTTTTTGAGTTCGAACCGAGGTGGAACGCAATTAACACAACACATGTACAAACAGCCATAATGATGTTAAGCACAATAAATAATCGAGCAATGACTTTTATAGATGGCTCATTTGCTACTATATTTCCCCATGTATAAGTGACGAAACAAACGATGCCCGCCCACTTTGCAATAGAGGAGACAGCATGGAAGAATTTTGGTCTTCTTGAACTCGGAAAATATTTAAAAAATTCAAGAAGCACATAAGGTGCTAAGCAAACAGCTAGAGCTTCAACTATTTGAGCCACCTGTATTCCTCGGCTTGAAGGAATAGAAAATATCATTGCAATTGCGCTAACACACATTAAGGTAAGAAAGCGTTGTACAACAATAGATGTTGGTTTTTGGACATACGTATATTTACCAATTAACAGGAAGAAAAAGCCCACGAATAAAACGATATAATAGGGCTGTTTCATATATTGTTCATGTGACTCCACTAAAATGTATATAATAAGGGAAAACGAGAAAATCCAAATAAACGTAAAGTGTCTATTCATTTTATCACGAACTTTCTAAGTATGTTTTGAGCTCACGAATAGCTTCCTTTTTTGCGGGGAAGCAAATTTCGATTTGTTTTATTGCGCGCTTCATGTATAGATCAGAAAGAATGAAACAGTAATCCAATGCTCCTGTTTTTTGTATATAGTTTCTTATTGCATGGATGTGCAATGGGAAATTAGAACAATCTAACTTGTTCAATAGCCACCCATTATCGTGCATAAAACTGTACTCTAAAGCTTTAATGAGAGGCAGAGTGGCTTTTTTGCATATTAAGTCATTTTTTCCATCACATAAAATATCTTTTGCATCATTGCGCAGTTGTCCACTTATCCCGATATGTGTTGCAATTTCATGCCATTTATATGCCGCGGAACCAGCTCCTAACTGACAAACAAGCCTTGTTAGTGATGATGACTTTTGCGAGATCAGTTGAAAATACTGTTCTTCTGTAGGGACAGATGTGCCGATAGTAAAATGCAGATCTCTCCATTGTCCATTACATGCTTTTTTCAGTTCTTTTATCATTCGATCTATTTCTTCCCTTAAGTTCCGAGATGTGTATAAAGCGATCAAGTTTATAGCTTCGACAAATAACGTATTGGCGATTATGATCATTTCCCCTGTAGACATATATTCTTGCAAAGCATTATTTTTTTCTTCGTCCGCAATATCGTCAAACAAATCAGTTGCTACAATCAAAAATTCAATAGCAACCGCATACGGAATAACCATTTCAGTTTGTATGTGATTGTGAAACTTTGCGATATAAGTATAAAACTCCCCCCAGCAAAAACGTGTATGCTCGCGAAATAATTTTCCAGGGGAATGGAGTAAAAAAAGTATGCGTTCACGTATTTCTTTTTGGATGAGTGAACGTTCGTCCAAATGGCGTAGCATAAATGATTGAATTTCTTTTCTTCTAATACAAGTCAAAGCCACTGATCCCCTTTTTCTTTAGTTATCCCTTGATTGTTAAAATACTCTGTAAGTGAAAGAAACGCGTCAGAAGAAAGCTGTACTCTTGCGTTATCCCAGTCTTCTTGTGTAATAACTTTTTTCGTATATAGCTGCTGAATAACTGTCCATAAGTTCTTTTCCATCTCTTATCTTCCCCTCTTTTTATACAAAATTCTACTTTATAATGAAACATTTGTCATTTGTTTTGTTGAAAAATAGGTATTTTCCGCAACGAAATTTGCGGAAAATACGGATATGATAGGGTGTAAGTTTGTGATAGACTGAAAGCGAGCCGGCTCAGAAGAGAATATTTCGTAAGGGAGGATGTTGAATTGAGAATGGAGGCTAAGACTGCCCTTGCATCTTTAGGTCTTTGTACGGCTTTACTATCAGGTGCGCATGTATATGCTGAGGTTCAGAGCGGGATATTAGAATACAAAGGTTTGCAAGCAAATTATAAGTTGGATGTTGATTGGAATTTATTTGATAATGATAATGCAGTGGCAGATACAAAATTTGCAAATCCCAAGAGCGGTTACAAAGTAGCTGTGAGGTTAGAGATGTGGAAAAATAATAAGATGCAAGGATACAAATATCAAGAGGATAAGGAATGGGCTCAAGCAACTTACTCTTGGACAGGTGTAGATGTCTATCAAAGTCGCCATTCCATTAATGATACAGCTACGAACAAAGAGTTAGTTGTCCGTTCATTACGTGATGATTGATACCTTCTGTAAAGCGAAAATAAATAAGCCTAATGCTTATTTATTTTCGTTTCATTTTGATTTATCGTGTTTGTGGAAGGTGGTTTTTATATGTCCTTTCAATCTTTTAAGAGTCAATGGCGTGCTCATCCATTTACAACTGCCTTTGCCGTTTTAGGTTTAGTTATATCACTACTGATGATTTCAGTCGGTATTTCTAGCATAAATTATTCTCATTTGCTTCAACAACAGCTTGAACAGTATGCTCCGCCACATGCAACAAAGCTAATGGTGACATTTTCACATGAACCAACATGGAATGATCTTTTTCGATTGTTTGACAATATAGATCAGGAAACAGGGATTATATTAGAAGGTGTGGCTCTTTTGCATGATGGCATGCCTATCATGGTGACCCCGGAACACTTGAAGGAGTCTGTTGAGCCCCGTCTACCTATAAAGGAAGGACGTTATTTTACTGAGAAAGAAATAAGAACGGGAGAGAAAGTAGCTCTTATAGGATCGCAATGGAAAAAAGATACAACTGTCATCGGAAATGAGCGTTATATTGTTTTATCGGGCGAGCGATACAAGTGCATTGGAATAATTGGGATAAAAGGGGAAAATTCAAGATTATTAGATTCACAAGTTCTTATTCCAATGACGTCATTACCCCCGAGTGTTATTGGTAAATTATTAAGTCAGCAGCAAATGACATTGACACTCTATAATGCTAAAAAAGATACATACAAGGATGAAAAATTTATTCGTATGCAAGCAAAGAAGTTATTTCCACAAGCAAGCATTGATTCTTTTCCATACGAAGCACAGTTATCGTTCCGAATCGATATTGGTGATCGCCTAATGCTTATCGTTCTTATTTACTTACTTTCTTTAGTTAATGTTGTGAATTTATCGTTTTATTGGGTAGAAGAGAGAATATATGAAATTGGAATAAGGAAAGCGTTCGGATATACGAATCGCGACATCGTTTTTATGATTTTTAGTGAGATGGTTGTATTATGTAGTATTGCAGTTGTTTTGGGATATGGTTTGCAATGGATATTTCTGAACATATTTGAAAAATGGGTGGGATTTCCATTTCGTATTTCTTTGTTGCACTTTTCAGTCGCAATCGGATTTGTTTTTTGTTCATCACTAATTGCCATTATCGTCCCGGCTTTTCGTACTTTTCGTGTGCAACCTATTCGTGTCATATATAAAAAGTAGAGTTTGAGGAGATAAAAATGAAGTATATGCTACTCAATTTGAAAAGCATGTGGCAAAGGAAATGGATGATAGTGTTAATAATTGTCCAGCTTATTGTATCGTTTTGGATTATCAATCATGCATTGATTACAATTGAGACAATTCATTATCACCAAAAACAACTATTTTCAATTACGCATATGAAAGAAGAGACGACCGTTCGATTGTTTATTCCAGATGGTGATGATAGTCAATGGTTTGTAGATAGATTTCGTAAGCTTGAAAATTTTATAAAAACAATACCAAACGTAAAAGGATACGGATCCTTTGAAGAAACGACGATTAGCCCACAAAATTTTGCGAATAAAGAACAATACGTGCGAAAAAATGAACAATTGTATGCAAATACTCGTATGGAATCATATGCAGATAGTACAAAAATTATATATTTCGATTATGACATATATCATCTTTTTTCAACATTTCAGTTAATAGAAGGACGGGAACTAAGCAAAGAGGACTTTGAGAAAACAAACAAAGATGTGATTCCTATCCTGATAGGATATGACTATCGCGATGTATTTCACATTGGGGATCGGTTTCAAGCTTTAGCTGGTTTAGGAGAGAATGCGTTTTTTGTTACATACGAAGTCGTTGGGATATTGGAAAAAGGGGCGAAATGGTTATCCGCCAATGATTATCTTATTGATTATGCTAATGAGCTGGATCGTTTTTTTGTCGCTCCATATTTTCCTGAGGAAAGAGATGGAAGAGCAATGGATGTTGCGGTACGGCTAAACAATCTATTTTTGCAGCTATCCAATAAGAAGGATTTCCCATACGTTAAAAAAATAATTAAACAGAAAGGGAAAGAGCTTGGTATTTATCCGACAATAAAAACAATTTCCAATGAGATGGAAGATTACAAAAATAACACAAAACAAAGCGTACGATTTACTCTTACGGTAGGATTGTTTTTCGTTGCTGTTACGCTTATTGGGGTAATTTCTGTGACGATATCTTCTATCCAAGCACGTAAATACGATATTGGGGTTATGATGGTGACGGGAGCAAGTAAGCACGATATCGGGCGAATGGTTGTGATGGAATTATCTTTAATTGTGGTCACTTCAGCCATTATCGGTGTTATGCTAAGCTATTGGACAGAATGGAAAAATACATTTTTTGAACATAATATTCGATTACAAGCGTTCACCTGGTCGTTGTACGTGAAAATGATGGTTGTTTCATGTTTTATCATTTTAATATCTTCGTTGATTCCACTTTGGAGCGTAAATAAATTAGCATTGCGCAATTTGGTGGAAGGGGGGGGATAGGTAGATGTTCATTGAATTACAAAATGTAACAAAAATATATGGTAAGGATGAATACGCAACGAAGGCGTTGAGTCAGGTAAGCCTACAAATTGAACAAGGGGAGTTTATTGCAATTATGGGTCCTTCTGGTTCAGGGAAATCGACTTTATTAAATATTATCGGATGTATGGATGTTCCAACAGAAGGGGTATACCGGCTTGAAGGGGAAGATGTAACGAATTTAAACGACAAACAGCTAAGCGATATTCGTAACAAAAAGCTTAGTTTCATTTTTCAACATTTCGCATTAATGACGAACTTTACTGTATTTGAAAATGTTGAACTCCCATTACTAAAACGAAACATGCCAAAAAAATTACGGAGAGAAAAAGTTGAATATTACTTAAACAAGCTTGGTATTTTTCATTTACGACAAAAAAATATTTCTAAATTGTCGGGGGGACAAAAACAACGAGTTGCTATTGCAAGAGCAATGGTGGCAGAAACGAACATCGTTCTAGCCGATGAACCGACAGGATCGCTTGATCGTCAAAATGGCGAGAAAGTAATGGAGCTCCTTCAACAGATGAACGAAGAGGGGAAATGTATCATTGTCATTACACATGATGAAAAAATAGCTTCTTATGCTAATCGTATGATCTATCTTAGTGATGGATGCATTCAGCTAGATAAGGGAAAGGAGTAGTGTGAATGAGCAAAAAGTTGTTGCTTCTGTTCGGCAGTCTTACGTTTATTGTTTTGTTAGGTATATTGTATTATACATTCATGTACAAAGAGACATTTGAATCATCCGCCGAAGGATTACTTTTGCCTGAACAGTATGAGGAAAAATATCGTGTTTTCGAAGCTACCATTGAGGTGAATAAAATAAAGTACGAAAAGTTGCATATTGATCATCGCATTCAGCTCAAAGGCGGTAGTTTGATATATGAACTGTATGATCCAAAAGGAAATATCATCGATCGAGGAGAAGTCACGGCTACGCAACCGTTAAATAAGCAATTGAATATAACGCCACAAAAAGGAGTATGGAGGGCGAAATATTACACAAACAAAGATACAGATGGAAAATATATACTCTTATTAAAAAGCATTGAATGAGACGGTCGCACTTCGATGGTTGTTCTTTCAATAGAAATATATTTGTTTAATAAACATGTATGGGAGGTACCTGTAAGAAACCTCTTTTTTTATTTTTAAAAATTTTATAGATAAAACTTTTTGCATATGTAGATTGTCCTTAATTATAGAAGATGATGCGCATCATCGAGTAAAAAGATTGGAGGAAGCTATAGTACTATGACGGATGAAAGGAATGAGCAACATATCATTGATTTTATTATGCAAAATCAAGAGCGGTGTTATAGACTTGCGTACAGCTACGTACAAAACGAGCAAGATGCGCTTGACGTTGTACACGATTCAATAGTGAAAGCTCTTCGCTATTCAAAGACATTGAAAGATATCGGATCTCTAAAGACGTGGTTTTATAAAATTGTCGTTCATACATCACTTGATTACTTAAAAAAAAGAAAGAAAATGTACGTTTCTGATTGTAAAGTAGAAAAATGGTATTTGGTAGACTATTCCACTTCTCTGTGCGTCACGGAAGCGATATCTATGTTATCACCTATCGAACAAACAATTATCAAGCTACGATTTTTTGAAGATATGAGAATTGAAGATATTTCTGAAATTCTCGACATGAACAAAAGTACTGTAAAAACAAAACTGTATGCGGCTCTAAGAAAAATGAAAGGAAAGGTGAGCGAATCATATGAAACGGATAAATGATTGGAAAAATGAGTATGAGCGCATTTCGATTCCTCCACTATTGAATGAAACTGTAAATAAAGCTGTTTTGCTTCATCACAAAAAGCGCTCAAGAAAAAAGGTTGCTAAAATGTTTTTTTTATCAGCAGCAGCAATTGTTTTTTCATTTGTGGGAGCTGTCAACGCATCGCCTTCTATGGCAAAAGCGATGGTTAGAGAGCTGCCCATATTAAGAGATATTATTAAGGTAGTGACTTTCTATTCTATCCATTTCGAAAGTGATGATGAAAAATACGCTGTGCATATGCATACACCACATATCGAAGGACTAGAAAACGAAAAGTTGTCAAATTTTTTGAATGAGAAGTATATATCTGAGAATAAACAATTATATGATCAGTTTATGAGAGAAATCGGTCAAATAAGAAAGAGCGGTACACAAGTCAATCGGTCTCTTGATATGGGATATGAGATAAAAACAGATGATGATGGAATCTTATCTATTGCTAGATATGTAACTGAAGTAGCTGCTTCCGCGTCTACTAAGATGCGTTTCGATACCGTTGATAAAAGAAGAGAAATTTTAATTACTCTTCCTAGTTTATTTAAAAATGATGAATATGTGAATGTCATTAGCAGATATATTAAAAAGAAGATGATGGTAGATATGAAGGAAGATGAAAATAAAGTATACTGGATTGATCAATTTACAAATATAGATCCGAATCAATCGTTTTATATCAACAAAGACCGCAAACTTGTCATCGTATTTGATGAGTATACAGTCGCTCCGGGATATATGGGTCTGCTAGAGTTTGTTGTCCCGACAGAGCTACTAAAGCACTTGCTGGTTAGCAACGAATATATCTACTAATGGAAGTGGTTTAGAGAGGTGTCCCTTCTTTTTGTTTATGGTACACTAATAGAGGAAAGCGAGGGACGGATGGTGAAACAAACGAAGACGAATGCTGTGCGCATGCTTGAGCGCGCACGTGTGCCATATGAACTGTTAACTTACGACTATACGGATGGGCAAATTGATGGAATATCGGTTGCGAAAAAAATTGGACAACGTGAAGAAATTGTATATAAAACGCTTGTGACAAAAGGGACGAGCGGACAACTTTACGTGTTCGTCATCCCTGTCGCAGCGGAGTTGCATGTAAAAAAAGCGGCGGCTGTTGTTGGAGAAAAAAGCGTGCATATGTTGCCTGTGGGAGACATTGAAAAAATGACAGGGTATGTGCGTGGCGGTTGTTCACCAATTGGGATGAAAAAAATGTACGACACGTATGTTGACGAATCCGCTCTTGCGCACGAGCAAATCATTGTGAGCGCAGGGAAAATTGGCATGCAAATGAAACTTTCTGTTCGAGATTTATTAAAGCTGATAAATGGAAAAACCGCACATGTCGTCAAAGAGTAGAAAGGAGAACTTTCGCATGCGAATGATAAAAGAGGAAGAACGACACATCGAAGAAGGATTGTTGGATGATAACAATCGGTTGCTTGCGGAAATGATTTTGCCAAGTCGCTTAAAGCGCATGTATGATGTGCTAAGTGCACGAACAAGGTATATTACTATTTTGACGGAAGCGGTAGACGACCCGCACAATCAGGCAGCGGTATTGCGTTCGGCGGAGGCATTTGGTATTCAAGACGTTCATGTCGTTACCGGAGCGGCTCCGTTTGAGCCGAACAAATGGGTGACGCGACATGCGGACAAATGGTTAACGGTGCATAAACATTCATCGATTGAGCAGGCGATTCGCCATCTCCAACAAAAAGGCTATCAAGTATATGCAAGCTACCTCGGAGAAGGAACGATTCCGCTTGAACAAATTGACGTATCGAAACCGACGGTGCTTTTGTTCGGAAATGAGCATCGTGGGGTATCAGAAGAAGCGCTTGCTTTGGCAGATGGAAAGTTCGTCATTCCGATGAATGGATTTGTGCAAAGTTTTAACATTTCTGTCGCGGCAGCGATTTCCCTTTATGAAATCACGAAGCGAGCGAAACAAGTGGCAGGGGAGCGTTATCATCTGTCGCTAGCGGAAAAGAAAGAAATATACGAACATTGGATGAAGCTTTCGCTCAGTCCACGATTAAGAAAAATGGTGGAAAGGAAAATGGGAGGACGCAATGATTGAAGCAGTGATTTTTGATTTAGATGGCGTCATTGCTGATACGGTTGAGCTGTACTATATCGCCACAAAACGTGTCGCCGATGAAATCGGAGTGCCCTTTGATCGACAGCTCAATCAAAAGTTACAAGGCATGAGCAGACAGGCGATGGTTGAGACGCTTCTTGGGGAAAAGGCGCATGAATGGTCGGAGGAAGAAAAACGAGCCCTTGGTGACCGGCGCGGTCGATATTATCGCGAGTTGATCGAGCAATTGTCGCCAAGTGACGTGTTGCCGGGAATGAGGGAGTTTCTTTGCGACATTCAGCGCGACGGTGTCCCGATGGCGCTCGCATCGTCAAGTTCAAATGCAAGTGTCGTTGTTGAGCGGCTCAACGTTCGCTCTTTTTTCGATGTCATTGTCGATGTAAAAACAATTACGCGCATGAAGCCAGATCCAGAAATTTTTTTAACAGCTGCGGAACAACTTCGTGTCAACCCATCCCATTGTGTCGCTATTGAAGATGGGGAAGCGGGAATGAAAGCGATCAAACAGGCCAATATGTTTTCGATCGGCATCGGAGTGCATTTAGCCTCGCTGTCTCCCGATTGGCTCGTGCAACGGACGGAGCAATTGACATGGGATGAGTTAAAAGCGAAATTTATGCAAAAAGCTGGTCAATGACGACCAGCTTATTTTGCGCCTAATATTTGTTTTGCTTTTTCAACAAGTTGTTCTGATGGCGTTGGGATACCTTCAAGCGGATACGTAAGTCCAAGTGCTTTCCATTTGTATACGCCGAGTTGATGATACGGAAGAACTTCAATTTTTTCGACGTTGTCTAACGTGCGAATGAAGTCAGCTAAGCGACGTAAATCTTCTTCATCGTCTGTGACGGTTGGAACGAGCACATGGCGAATCCAAACGGGTACGTTTCGCTCTGATAATAGGCGCGCAAACGCTAAAATATGTTCATTCGTTTTTCCTGTTAGTTTACGATGTTTTTTTTCATCGATATGTTTTAAATCAAGCAAAATTAAATCTGTATATTGAAGCAATTCATTCAGTTTTTGCTGGAACGATGCTTCTGTCGAGTAACATCCTCCAGACGAATCGATCGTTGTATGAATACCAAGCTGTTTACAGCGACGAAATAACTCAATTAAAAAATCGATTTGTAAAAGCGGTTCCCCACCGCTTACTGTAATCCCACCGCCGGATGCTTGCATAAAAGGCAAGTACGTCTTTGCATCAGCAATCACTTCATCAACAGACATTTGTTTTCCTTTGCCAATCTCCCACGTATCTGCGTTATGGCAATATTGGCAGCGCAATAAACAGCCTTGAGTAAAAATGACGTAACGAATGCCGGGACCATCCACCGTCCCGCACGATTCGATGGAATGAATAAATCCGTTCATGTTGTTTCCTCCTAGGTAGAAAGCTCCCACGATGTGTGGGAGCTTCCATTACATTGTTTCATGGAACGTCCGATTAATGACGTCAATTTGTTGTTCACGTGTTAATTTAATAAAGTTGACCGCATAGCCTGATACGCGAATGGTGAGTTGCGGATATTTTTCTGGGTGCTCCATCGCATCGAGCAACGTGTCGCGGTTAAAGACGTTGACGTTTAAATGATGACCGCGTTTTTGCACATAGCCATCTAAAATCGCGACAAGGTTTTGAATGCGTGTCGCTTCATCTTTCCCAAGCGCTTTTGGCACGATTGAGAACGTGTTTGAAATGCCATCTAATGCATATTCATACGGTAATTTTGCGACAGAGCTTAACGATGCAAGCGCACCTTTTGTGTCGCGACCGTGCAATGGGTTAGCGCCAGGTGCAAACGGTTCGCCTGCGCGACGGCCGTCAGGTGTATTTCCTGTCTTTTTCCCATAGACGACGTTTGACGTGATTGTTAAGATCGATGTTGTATGTTTTGAATCGCGATACGTTTTATGTTTGCGCAATTTTGTCATAAAGCGCTCAACAATATCGACAGCAATCGAATCTACACGATCATCGTTGTTACCGTATTTCGGGAAGTCGCCTTCAATTTCAAAGTCGACAGCTAAGCCGTTTTCGTCGCGAATCGTTTTTACTTTCGCATATTTAATGGCACTTAATGAGTCAGCGACAACGGACAACCCAGCGATACCAGTTGCCATCGTGCGCAAAATGTGCGTATCGTGAAGCGCCATTTCGATTCGTTCATAACAATATTTATCGTGCATGTAATGGATGACGTTTAGTGTATTAATATACAATTCTGCTAGCCATTCCATGACGTTATCAAACTTGCGTATCACTTCATCGTAGTCTAAGTATTCAGATGTGATTGGCGCAAACTCTGGACCGATTTGCACTTTTAATTTTTCATCTACGCCGCCATTAATCGCATATAATAATGCTTTCGCAAGGTTTGCGCGCGCGCCGAAAAATTGCATTTGTTTGCCGATGCGCATCGCGGACACGCAGCATGCGATGCCGTAGTCATCGCCGAACTCAGGGCGCATTAAATCGTCATTTTCATATTGGATAGAGCTTGTTTGAATCGACATTTTCGCGCAATATTTTTTGAACGCTTCTGGCAATTGTGTGGACCAAAGCACCGTTAAGTTTGGTTCCGGTGCAGGCCCTAAGTTGTCGAGCGTATGCAAGAAGCGGAACGAGTTTTTCGTCACAAGCGGACGACCGTCAATCGCGACACCGCCGATCGACTCGGTTACCCACGTTGGATCGCCGCTGAATAACTCATTATATTCTGGCGTTCTTGCGAATTTGACGAGGCGTAACTTCATAACGAAATGGTCAACGAGCTCTTGTGCTTCGCGTTCTGTTAATGTTCCTTCTTGCAAGTCGCGTTCGATATAAATATCTAAGAATGTAGAGACGCGACCTAAGCTCATGGCTGCACCGTTTTGTTCTTTAATCGCAGCGAGGTAAGCAAAGTATAGCCATTGAAACGCCTCATGTGCGTTGCGCGCCGGTTTAGAAATATCGTATCCGTAGCTTGCAGCCATTTCTTTTAATTCTTGAAGGGCGCGAATTTGTTCCGCTAATTCTTCACGAAGACGAATGATGTCTTCGCTCATTGTACGTGCACCTGTATTGCGTAAATCTTTCTTCTTCTCTTCAATTAAGCGATCAACACCGTATAAGGCAACGCGACGATAGTCACCGATAATGCGGCCGCGTCCATATGCGTCAGGGAGTCCTGTAATAATTCCTGCTTTGCGCGCCGCTTTCATTTCGTCCGTATACACGTCAAATACGCCTTGGTTATGCGTTTTACGATATTGCGTAAAAATTTTCTTTACTTCATCACTTACTTCATATCCGTAAGCTTCGCATGCTTGCTCCGCCATGCGAATACCGCCAAATGGCATAAGCGCCCGTTTAAACGGTTCGTCTGTTTGAAAACCAACGACTTTTTCAAGTTCTTTATTCAAATAGCCAGGTCCATGCGACGTAATGGTCGATACGATTTCCGTATCCATGTTGAGAACGCCGCCTCTTTCGCGTTCAAGTTTTGAAAGTTCCATCACTTGTTCCCAAAGTGTTTTCGTCGCTTCCGTTGGACCTTGTAAAAACGATTCATCTCCTGTGTAAACGGTTACGTTATTTAAAATAAAATCGCGAACGTCAACTTCTTTTTTCCATTTTTGGCCTTTAAACGTTCTCCATGCGTCCGCTAACGCTTCATGTACAGTAAGTAGCGCCATTATAGTCTCCTCCCATTCATTAAGGAATAGTAAAAAATATCCCCTATATAAAGAATACTACTTTTTTACAAGACGAGGAGAACGGAGGATTGACGAATTTGTGAAAAGTTGATCAAAAATATTTTTTAAAATAAAGATTTTTCCAAAAATTATTTTTATAAAATTTGTTGCATAAAAACAAAAAAGCTGATAATATGTGAAACATGAGGAGCATAACATGTTTATACACAAGTATTTATTATTTTACAGCAAATAGTAAGGGGGAATAACAATGATAAAAAAAGGGATGATTGCAACACTTGTTTTTATGCTGATGTTTGCGCTTGTCGGATGCGGTAGTTCGACAGAAAAAACAGCAACAACAGAAAAGAAAATGACTGTCGTCACAGATGCGGCGTTTGCTCCATTCGAATATATGGATAAAGGGGAAATTGTCGGCTTTGATGTCGACTTATTAAAAGCTGTCATGAAAGAAGCTGGACTAGAATATGAATTAAAAAATATCGGCTGGGATCCATTGTTTGCGGCTATTCAAGGGAAAACAGCGGATATGGCCGTTTCAGGAATTACAATTAACGATGATCGAAAAAAAACATATGACTTTTCTATTCCTTACTTTGAATCAACACATATGATTCTTGTGAAAGAAGGAAGTTCGATTAAAAGCGCGAAAGATTTACAAGGAAAAGTAGTCGGGGTCCAAAATGGTACAACTGGACAAGAAGCAGTTGAAAAAATTTTAGGAAAAGAGAATAAAAATATTAAAAAGTTTGAGAATACGGTCGTTGCGATTATGGATTTATTAAATGGCGGTGTGGAGGCAGTTGTGACCGATAATGCGGTAGCGAACGAATACGTAAAAAATAATCCGGATGCTAAAATTGTAGCGTTTGAAGATCCAGACCATTTTGAATCCGAATTTTACGGTTTTATGTTCCCGAAAGGTAGCGAGCTCAAACAAAAAGTAGACGAAGCGTTGAAAAAAGTCATTGAAAATGGCACGTATACAGAAATTTATAAAAAATGGTTTGGCACAGAACCGAATATTGAATCATTACAACAACAGCAATAACGTTGATGTAAAAATTGCGTAACTGTCTCCAGTTACGCAATTTTTTCAAAAGGAAAGGTGAGACATATGGATTTTCGTTTTGATATTGTAGTTGAATATGCGCCGTTTTTTCTTAAAGGGGTGTTATGGACGATCGGCCTATCATTAGTCGGTATCGTCTTCGGGACGATGCTCGGGTTAGTAATTGGGCTTGGAAAAATGGTTCAAAACCGCTTCATTCGTCTTCCGTTTGATTGGTACGTTCATTTTTTCCGTGGAACACCGTTATTTGTACAAATTTTACTGATTCACTTCGGCGTCATGCCGATGTTTACAGCGCAGCCGAATCCGCTCGTATCAGGAGCGATTTCTTTATCGTTAAACGCAGCTGCGTATATCGCAGAAATTTTCCGAGCCGGCATTCAATCGATCGATCGTGGTCAAATGGAAGCAGCTCGCTCGCTTGGCATGACACATGTACAAGCGATGCGTTACATCATTTTACCGCAAGCGATTAAACGAATGATCCCACCGCTTGGCAATGAATTTATCGTTCTCATTAAAGATTCTTCCCTTGCGGCAATTATTGCAGCGCCTGAACTCATGTATTGGGGACGAGCGATGCAAGGTCAATATTATCGCGTTTGGGAGCCTTACTTAACTGTTGCCCTTATTTATTTAATTCTTACTCTTTCGCTAAGCAAGCTGTTACACCGGTTAGAAAGAAGGTATGATGCATGATTCGGGTTACAAATTTAAAAAAATCGTTCGGATCGCTACAAGTGTTAAAAGGAATTGATGTGCACATTCATGAAAAAGAAGTGGTTGTCGTCATTGGTCCTTCTGGTTCGGGAAAATCGACATTTTTACGTTGTTTAAACATGCTCGAAGATTTTGATGAAGGAGATATTATCGTCGACGGATTTCATTTAAAAGATCCGAAAACGGATTTAAATAAAGTGCGCGAAGAAGTGGGTATGGTATTTCAACGATTTAATTTATTTCCGCATATGACGGTGCTTGATAACATTACACTTGCCCCGATGAAAGTGCGCAAATGGCCAAAGGAAAAAGCGACAGAAAAGGCACTACAATTGCTTGCGAAAGTCGGTTTGCAAGATAAGGCGAACGTATATCCGGACTCTTTATCGGGCGGACAGGCGCAGCGGGTCGCGATCGCTCGTGCGCTTGCGATGGAGCCGAAAGTGATGTTGTTTGATGAACCGACATCTGCCCTTGATCCAGAAATGGTCGGTGAGGTGCTTGCGGTTATGAAGCAGTTGGCGAAAGAAGGAATGACGATGGTCGTCGTGACGCATGAAATGGGATTTGCGCGTGAAGTCGGGGATCGTGTTCTCTTTATGGACGGTGGAGTGATCGTAGAGGAAGGAACGCCACAACAAATTTTTGATGCACCACAACATGAGCGAACGAAGTCGTTTTTATCCAAAGTGTTATAGGAAAAAGGTGTCCCGTTTGTCAGGACACCTTTTGTTTTTTTTATGCTAATAGTTGTTTTTCCAAAGCTACTTCAACCGGAACGTAGTCGTAACCGAGGTCGCGCGCGACAGCTTCGTATGTGATTTCTCCGTTTGCGACGTTTACACCGAGGCGTAATGCAGGGTTGTCGGCAACCGCTTTGTGTACGCCTTTATTTGCAATTTGTAACGCGTACGGCATTGTGACGTTTGTAAGCGCAAGTGTTGATGTGCGCGGAACAGCTCCTGGCATGTTTGCTACGGCGTAGTGAACGACGCCGTGTTTCACATATGTTGGGTTGTCGTGTGTCGTCACATGGTCGCTCGTTTCAACAATGCCGCCTTGGTCAATTGCTACGTCAACGATGACAGAGCCTGGTTGCATCGCTTTTACCATTTCTTCTGTCACAAGTTTTGGCGCTTTCGCCCCAGGAATTAATACGGCACCGATCACAAGGTCGGACTCGGCAACAGCTTGCGCGATGTTCATTGGGTTAGACATAAGCGTATTAATTTGACTTCCGAAAATATCGTCAAGCTCTCGTAAACGTTCGGCGCTTAAGTCGATAATTGTTACGTTTGCGCCTAAACCGATCGCCACTTTCGCAGCGTTTGTTCCAACGACTCCACCGCCGATAATCGTTACTTTTCCGCGGCTCACGCCTGGAACACCGGAAAGAAGAATACCTTTTCCACCTTTTGTTTTTTCAAGAAATTGGGCGCCGATTTGCGCTGCCATGCGTCCCGCTACTTCGCTCATCGGAGTTAAGAGCGGTAGCGTGCGACCAACTTGTACCGTTTCATAAGCGATCGCGATGACGCCTTTTTCTTTAAGTGCGCGCGCTAACTCTGGTTCAGCAGCAAGGTGTAAGTATGTGAATAATACTAATCCCGGACGGAAGTATTCGTACTCGCTCGGTAGCGGCTCTTTTACTTTCATCACCATATCTGCTTGCGCCCATACATCTGCGGCACGTTCAACGATTTGTGCGCCTGCTTGAACGTAAGCTTCATCTGTGAAACCGCTTCCAAATCCTGCGTTTTTCTCAATTAATACGGTATGTCCATTGCTGACGAACGACATAACGCCAGCCGGTGTAATAGCTACGCGATTTTCGTTATTTTTAATTTCCTTTGGAACACCAATAATCATGTGCTGTTTCCCCTTTCATGTTGTCTTTCATTATTATCTACAGTATAAATGTTTTTTATCATTTGTTGTTTGTTTAGAAAAGAGAAAGAAAAAACAAGCTTTTGTGGATTTCCACAAAAGCTATGTTGCCCGATATTTGTCTAATTTCATATCAACGTATAGTTTTACTTTTTCACTCATATTGCTTAAGTCGATATGTCCGATTTCGCTAATTCGCTTTAGCCGATAAGCAAGCGTATTTGGATGAATATTGAGCGCTTTTGCCGTTTCGTTCACATTGCTGTCGTAATCGAGATATGTTTCGATCGTTTCGACTAAGTTTGTATGATGTTGAGCATCGTACTGTTTCAGCTTGTCGAGCGCAGCATTGTGGAAATCCCCATGTCGCTTTTTCTCGAAAAGTAAATCGAAAAACTGATACATGCCGAGATGTTGGTAACTTTGAACATTGGCAAGTTGATGAGGAAATGCGCGCTTCATTTTTAATACGGTTTGTGCTTCTTCGTAGCTTTTAGCGATGTTCGTATAACATTCATATACGTTTCCGAAAGCCCCCATTACAATGTCGACGCGAAAACGTTCTTTCATTTGCGTCATAAACGAACGGAAAAACCGTTCAATATGCGCTTCACCGTAGACGTTCGAGCTTGGGGCGACAAGCACGATGAGCCGTTGATGATCGATCGTATAGAGCGGCACGGCAAGCTGTTGTGTCGTCTTTAATAAGTAATCAATTTGCCTTTCCACTTGCGTTTGAATATGTTGTTGAAATTGAAAAATGCCAACAGCAAAAAACGGATATACGTGTACGTTTAATTCGTTGCATTGTTCAACAATGTCATGCGGAGACGAAAAGTGTCCGGTTAATAGCTTCCAAAAAAACTCTTGAATGCGCTCTTCTTTTTTATGCTTCCGAATTTGTACTTGCAACAATAAATTTTTTGCCGCTTTTGCCGCCTGTTTTAATACATCGAATTGTTGTTCCGTCCAAGGTTCATCCATTTCAATTGCCCAAATAAATCCGAGCACCTCTTTATTTTTCCAAATTGAAATGGCGATTCGATTGCCGAGCCCTACTTCTGAAATTTGTGCAACACGGACAGGCTCTTCGCTCTGCAAAAGTTTTGGAATCACTCCTTCACGCCATAAACTGTTAATAACTCGCTCTGGTACGCGTCGGTGAATGATGGTCGCTGTGCGGGCAGGATCAGTGTAATGTTCATGTCCGCTATAAGCCATTAAGCGATGGTTTGCATCTTCAATTGTAATCGGACATTGTAACAGTTCGCTCACACGATCGGCAAACTCCTCTAAGCTGTCAAAATGAGTGGCAAAAGGGTTCACAAACATCCACTCCGTTTCGTATGTTGTCTTATGATTATTGTAGCATATTGACAAATGAAAGAGCTTACTTTAACTTATAAGAAGAAGCTAAATACGTAGGATT
Source organism: Anoxybacillus dikiliensis (assembly GCF_050613275.1). Taxonomy (GTDB): domain Bacteria; phylum Bacillota; class Bacilli; order Bacillales; family Anoxybacillaceae; genus Anoxybacillus. The sequence goes on along the minus strand of NZ_CP187112.1, from coordinate 2,722,238 downwards.
GTGACTGCATAAGCAGGCAAGACCTAAAACGGATGGGAGAGTCGTGTCTTCCTTGCGTTTTAGGTCTTTTGTTTTTATCCAAATAATTCTTTATAAGGGGGATATTTCAAATGTTTAAATGGCTTCGTAAACGTGAGGAAACGATTGTCGCCCCGTTAACAGGAAATGTGCGACCGCTCGATGATGTTCCAGACCCTGTATTTGCCCAAAAGATGATGGGAGAGGGTTTGGCGATCGAGGCAATAGACGGTGTTGTTGTTTCACCAGTCAATGGAGAAGTCGTACAAGTATTCCCGACGAAACATGCAGTAGGTTTGCGTTCAGAGGGAGGATTAGAAATTCTTATACATGTTGGAATCGATACTGTTCATATGCAAGGGGAAGGATTTGAAGCGTATGTGAAAGCGGGAGAGCGTGTGAAGGCTGGTGACTTGCTTTTGTCGTTTGACTTGGCGCTTGTGCAACAAAAAGCGAAAAGTCCTCTCACCCCAGTCGTGATCACAAACGGGGACGTGATGGATGAGTGTCATCGAGAGCATACAGAGCAAGCAGAAAGAGGACGTACGGTTTTAATGAAAGTGAAATTGAAATAATATATGTGATAAAACAATCGCTGTTAAGGGGACGAAGATGACGTTGCGAATTTATAAAATTTTAAATAATAACGCCGTCGTTGTATTGGATGAGGGTCAAGAAAAAATTGTAATGGGACCGGGTATCGCGTTTCAAAAAAAGAAAAACGACATCGTACCTCGTGCGAAAATTGAAAAAATTTTTGTGATGGAAGAAGAAAACGAAAAATTCCAAGAGTTGTTGCGTACTCTTCCTGAAGAACATATCGATATTGCCGAAGAAATTATTAGCCATGCTGAAGGAGAATTGCAAGCACCTTTAAACAATCATATCCATATTGCATTGACAGACCATTTATCTTTTGCGATTGAACGAATTCAACAAGGGTACCAAATACAAAATAAGTTGTTGAATGAAATTAAAGTACTGTATAAAAAAGAATATCAAATAGGTCTTTGGGCAAAACAACTGATTCGAGAACGTCTTGGCATCGACATCCCTGATGACGAAGTTGCCCATATTGCTCTTCATATTCATACAGCGAAAATGGACGCAGCTAGCATGAACAGAACGCTAAAACAAACAACTTTGATTCGAGAAATGATCGATTTAATGAAAAAAACATTACATGTTCATATTGATGAAGAAGGAATATCTTATCAACGACTTGTGACGCATTTGCGTTTTGCACTAAATCGAATTGAAAACGGTGAGTTGTTTCATTCGATGGACGAAGAGATGTTAACACTCATTCAAACGAAATACGAAAAAGAATTTGCATGTGCTGTTGCGATGGCTGAATATGCGAAAAAAGAATACGGCATCGAATTTCCTGTGACGGAACTCGCTTATATTACGTTGCACATTCAGCGTCTAACTACAAAATAATATATTTGTTGTATATTGACTTAAATTGAATAATAAGTTAAAATGAGAGCGGATAAAATTGAATGATGTAGGATTGTGACTGCGTTGCAGGCAAGACCTAAAATGTACGACGATGTTTAAAGCATTCGTACGTACGTTTTAGGTCTTTTTGTTTTCTATCATTTTTATGAAGAGGAGGAGTTTAAATGAATTACGAACACATAACAAAGCAACTTTTATCGTTGCTTGGTGGAAAGGAAAATGTCATTAGTGCGGTTCATTGTGCAACCCGTCTTCGTCTTGTTTTAAAAGACGAAAAGAAGGTTGATCAACAAGCAATTGAACAACTTGATGGGGTGAAAGGTGCATTTTCTAGTTCCGGTCAGTATCAAATTATTTTTGGTACAGGTGTTGTCAACAAGGTATATGAACAATTTGTCAAAGAAGCAGGTTTACAAAACGTAAGTGCCGATGTTCACCAAGAAGCAGTCAAGCAAAAAATGAATCCAATAGCTCGTCTCGCGAAAACGTTGTCAAATATTTTTGTTCCGATTATTCCAGCCATTGTAGCTAGCGGATTGCTTATGGGATTACTTGGGATGATGAAGGCGTTCAAATGGGTAGCACCTGATAGCGCTTGGATTGTATTGCTTGATATGTTTTCAAGCGCTGCTTTCATCATTTTGCCAATTTTAATTGGCTATAGTGCTGCGAAAGAATTTGGGGGAAACCCGTTTTTAGGAGCAGTTATCGGGGGAATTATGACCCACCCTGCTCTGTTAAATCCTTGGGGATTAGGAAGTGCTGAACCTGAGTATTTGCATTTTCTCGGTTTTGATATCGCAATGATCGGATATCAAGGAACAGTCATTCCAATTTTGCTTGCAACATACGTCATGAGTAAAATCGAAAAAAGCTTGCGAAAAGTTGTTCCGCATGCAGTAGATTTACTTGTCACGCCATTTGTGACTGTCATTTTAACAGGCTTTACTGCTATTTTAGTAATCGGCCCACTTGGAAACATCGTAGGGAAAGGTATTACGACAACGTTAAATTTTGTATATGATACAGGTGGGGCGTTGGCAGGTCTTATTTTCGGTGGTTTGTATTCGATGATCGTCATCACAGGAGTGCATCATAGCTTCCATGCGATCGAAGCTGGATTGCTTGCGGATATTGGTAAAAACTATTTATTGCCTATTTGGTCAATGGCAAACGTTGCTCAAGGTGGAGCGGGTTTAGCCGTATTTTTAAAATCAAAACGGACGAAAACGAAAGAAATTGCTTTGCCAGCTGCATTTTCTGCCTTTCTAGGCATTACGGAGCCTGTTATTTTTGGAGTGAACTTAAAATATCGAAAACCGTTTATTGCAGCAGCTATTGGTGGGGCTGTCGGTGGAGCGTACGTTGTATTTACAAACGTTGTCGCAAACGCGTACGGATTAACTGGTATTCCAATGATTGCGATCGTGGCACCGATGGGAATGGCGAACTTAATAAACTATTTAATTGGCTTTGCAATTGCGGTTGGTACAGCCTTTGTGGCAACATGGATATTAGGATTTAAAGAAGAATAAAGGCGAGCAAATAACTCGCCTTTTTGTGTAGGAGGGAACAACGATGAAGAAAGGAATTATTAGTCTTGGTGAAGCGTTAATTGATTTTATTCCACTTGATGCGACAAATCGGGCGTATCAAAAAAGTCCCGGGGGAGCGCCAGCGAATGTTGCGGTCGGTGTTGCACGCCTTGGTGTTCCTTCGACGTTTCTAGGGAAAGTTGGTCGCGATGTGCTAGGCGTTTTTCTAAAAGAAACGCTTGATGCATACGGAGTGAACACATCTTTCCTTCAATTTAGTGATGATGTTCGTACAGGTGTCGTTTTTGTGACATTAGCCGAAAACGGAGAACGAAGCTTTGATTTTTACATTAACCCGAGCGCTGATCGCTTTTTATGCGAAGAAGAAATTAATGAGTCGTTATTTCGCACTCATCGCATTCTTCATTTTGGCTCGATTTCACTTATTAGTGAACCAGCACGAAGCGCGACAAAGCGGGCTGTTATGTTAGCTAAAGAAAATGGAATGATCGTCTCGTATGACCCGAATTTACGTCTCGGTCTGTGGGAAAGCGAACAACAAGCCCGTCAAATGATCATATCTATGTTAACTGAGGCGGACGTATTGAAAATTTCCGAAGAGGAATTGACATTTATTACAGGGGAAGAAGATATTCAAAAAGGTGTAGATGCCCTTGCTTCCTACAACATTCCGCTTATTGTTGTCACGCTAGGAGAAAACGGAAGTTATGCGTTCACGAGGGAAGGATCGGTATTTACCCCAGCGCTTAAAGTAGAGGCAGTGGATACGACAGGGGCAGGAGATGCGTTTGTTTCCGGTATGCTTTATTGTTTGCATGATCGAGAAGGGACGATCGACGACTTGTCGCTTGCAGAAGTTGAACAAATGGCGCGTTTTGCGAGTGTTTCGGGGGCGCTAGCTGCATCAACAAAAGGGGCGATGACAGCTTTACCGACGCGTGATGAAGTTGAACGAATTTTACGAGAAGGCTGGTCGAGATGAAATCGCTCATACAATTAGCTGAGGAAGAAATAAAAAAATATGCTTTGATTGTTGAAAGTGACCCGAATCGTTTACGTTATCATTTAATGCCTCCTGTTGGATTAATGAACGATCCAAATGGACTCATTTACTGGCGGGGCGAATACCATGTATTTTATCAATGGATGCCGTTTCAAACGACACATGGAGCAAAATTTTGGGGGCATTATACATCGCGTGATTTTGTTCATTGGGAAAGACAAGCGCCTGCATTAGCTCCGGGCGAATGGTTTGATCGAAACGGCTGCTACTCCGGAAGCGCCGTGGACAACGATGATGTGCTCACACTTTTTTATACAGGGAATGTAAAAGACGATGACGGTACACGCCATACGTATCAATGTATGGCAATATCAAGTGACGGTTTGCACTTTGAGAAAAAGGGGGTTGTTGTTCATCTTCCAGACGGTTACACGGCTCATTTTCGTGACCCGAAAGTGTGGAAACATGAAGACAAGTGGTATATGGTGATCGGTGCACAGAGCGAGCAATTAGATGGAAAGGCAGTATTATTTCGCTCTAATGACCTTGTGCATTGGGAGCATATCGGTGCGATAGCAGGAGGAGAGAACGGAAATTTTGGGTATATGTGGGAGTGTCCAGATGTATTCCGTTTAAGCGGAAAAGATGTACTGATCGTCTGTCCACAAGGATTGCAACCGGAAGGCATGCACTATCAAAACGTATATCAAGCAGGATATTTTGTCGGACAGTTAAATTATGAAACAGGACAATATGTACACGGTGCATTTACTGAGCTGGATCGAGGGTTTGAATTTTATGCGCCACAAACGATGATTGATGAATACGGTCGCCGTATTATGATCGCCTGGATGGGCGTTCCCGACCAAGATGAAGATAAACATCCAACGATCGCTTACCGATGGGTACATGCATTAACGTTGCCTCGCGAACTCGTTTTAGTTGGCGATAAATTATATCAACGACCGATTGAGCAATTGCAGTTGCTCCGAAGCGACGAAGTTCACTATCCAAATGTATCGTTGCACAAAGAAACGATGCAATTTGATGGAGTGAAAGGAAAAACGGTTGAGCTGTTACTTAAGCATATTGAAGGTCAAGGTGTTTTATCCATTGGCATACAAAACGATGTTTCGTTTTCATATGATTTTGAGAAAAGGGTGGCCACGCTACAACGTGAAAGCTTTGCACGGCAAGGTGAAAAAGAAAAAAGACAGTGCGTTTTATCGAATTTGCGAACACTCCATATATTCATCGATACATCGTCCATCGAAATTTTCTTAAATGAAGGTGAAGAAGTGTTTACAGCACGGTTTTTCCCACATGAGGAAAACGAACATATTGTATTTAAAACAAATGGACGAGCCGCGTTTCACTTATACAAATGGAAATTATGTTAAAACTTTTGCTTGTCAAATGTTCAACTGTTTTCGTATGATGAAAGAAAAGGGAGTATTCCTTCAAATATGGAAGGTTGCTCCTTTTTCATTCAATGACAAAAGGTGATGAAGCGATGGAGCAAGATAAGCTAAAAAAAGTTGTTGAAGCAGCAAAGTTGTATTATTTGTTAGACTACAATCAAAATGACATTGCAAAAAAGCTTGGCGTATCGCGTCCGACGGTGTCGCGCCTATTACAGCAAGCGAAAGAGGAAGGGATTGTGGAAATTAAAATTAACGATCCAGCCGAAGATATTCAACAGTTAGCAAAACAACTTGAACAAAAGTTCAATCTAAAAAAAGCAATTGTTGTATCGGTTCCTGAACATCAAGATGGCATTATTAAAAAATATGTAGGAAAAGAAGCCGCGGAATATTTACGCTCGATCGTCAAAGACGGCGATGTGATCGGTGTGACGTGGGGAACAACATTGTATCACGTTGCATTACAGCTAAAGCATAAACATGTCAAAGACGTGAAAGTTGTGCAATTAAAAGGTGGCGTTAGTTTATCAGAAACGAATACGTTTGCGTCAGATATTTTACACCTGTTTGGAAGCGCCTTCAATGCAACGGTGCACCATTTGCCGCTACCTGCAATCGTGGATCATGTCGTTGTTAAGCAGGCGATGGAGGCGGACCGCCACATTCGTAAAATTCTCGATCTCGGTCGACAAGCAAACATTGCCGTATTTACGATCGGGCCAATTAAATCAGAGTCGCTACTGTTCCAGCTCGGTTATTTTACAGAAGAAGATTTGCAAACGATCTATTCAAAAGCTGCTGGTGACATTTGTTCACGCTTTTTTGATCAAAATGGAAAGCTATGTAGCGAAGAGCTAAACGCCCGTACGCTCGGCATTGAGTTAGAAGATCTCAAAAAGAAAGAATATTCGATTGTCATTGCAGGAGGCATTCATAAAGTCGCTGGCATATACGGCGCGTTAAAAGGAAAATATGCGAACGTATTAGTGACGGATCAATTTACTGCCGAATGTTTGTTAGAAAAAGAATAAAAAAAAGACAAATGGGGGAAAAGAAAAAAGCCCCCTTTTATTTATGTATTTATGCAAAAAGGAAGAAACATTTAGCGAAACCATGAATTTTCTTTGACATTTGTTCATGTTAACGTTTACATATGTTCGTTTTCCTGTTATATTGATTACGTAATCAAAATTCAACTTATAGGAGTGTTTAACATGAATATCGTTTGGGGACTTGTCGGTATCGTCGTTGTCCTTGGGATCGCTTTTCTTTCTTCAAACAATCGCAAAGCGATTAATCCGCGAACGATTTTAGGTGGTCTCGCGATTCAAGTCGCTTTCGCGTTTATCGTTTTAAAATGGGAAGCAGGAAAAGCGGCATTGCAATGGTTAACAAATGGTGTCACAAGCATTATTAACTATGCGAACGAAGGAATTAACTTTTTGTTTGGTGGCATGTTTGCGGCAAAAGGAATTGGATTTGTGTTTGCGTTCCAAGTGTTGCCGGTTGTCATTTTCTTCTCCGCGTTAATTTCTGTTCTTTACTATATTGGTGTGATGCAATGGGTCATTAAAATGATTGGGGGGCCGCTTGCGAAATTGCTCGGAACGAGCAAAGCGGAGTCCATGTCAGCCGCGGCAAACATTTTCGTCGGTCAAACGGAAGCGCCTCTTGTTATTCGTCCGTATTTGTCTAAAATGACACAATCGGAATTGTTTGCAGTTATGACGGGTGGATTAGCGTCTGTTGCTGGTTCTGTACTCGTTGGCTACTCGCTTTTAGGTGTTCCGCTTGAATATTTGCTTGCGGCAAGTTTCATGGCAGCGCCAGCCGGATTAGTCATGGCGAAAATGATTGTGCCAGAAACAGAGCCGATTAAAGAAGATGAGCATTTTGAGATGGAAAAAGACGAACAATCAACAAACGTCATCGACGCAGCTGCACGCGGAGCGAGCGACGGTTTGAAGTTAGCGTTAAATATCGGTGCGATGTTGTTAGCGTTTATCGCCCTTATTGCGTTAATTAATGGATTGCTTAGCGGCATCGGCAGCTTGTTTAATTATGAAGGTTTAACACTTCAAAACATTTTAGGATTCCTCTTTGCGCCTATTGCGTTTGCGATTGGTGTACCGTGGTCTGAAGCGGTGACAGCTGGTGGATTTATCGGACAAAAACTAATTTTAAACGAATTTGTTGCGTATTCATCATTCGCGCCACAAATTCCAGATTTATCAGCGAAAACAGTAGCGATCGTTAGCTTTGCGCTATGTGGATTTGCTAATATTTCTTCGATGGGAATTTTACTTGGTGGTTTAGGAAGCTTAGCGCCAAATCGTCGCAGCGACATTGCGCGCATGGGCTTAAAAGCTGTCCTTGCTGGTATGCTTGCTTCATTGTTAAGCGCGTCCATTGCGGGTATGTTTATTTAAAAACGAAGCGCCTCGTGCGCTTCGAACATTTTCAATTTCAAGGAGGAATGAATGATGAACATTGCTAGCATGATCGATCATACGTTATTAAAGCCAGAAACAACGAAAGCGCAAATTGAAAAGTTAGTGGAAGAAGCGAAAAAGTATGAATTTGCATCTGTATGTGTTAACCCAACATGGGTGAAATTCGTTGCTGAACGTTTGCAAGGAACGAATGTGAAAGTATGTACAGTGATCGGCTTCCCGTTAGGGGCGACAACGCCAGAAGTGAAAGCTTTTGAAACAAAACAAGCGATTGAACATGGTGCGCAAGAAGTCGATATGGTCATCAATATTGGTGCATTAAAAGATGGAGATCATGAGCTTGTAGAGCGCGACATTCGTGCCGTCGTTGATGCAGCGAAAGGAAAAGCTTTAACAAAAGTAATTATTGAAACAGCGTTGTTAACAGATGAAGAAAAAGTGCGTGCATGCGAAATTGCTGTTCGTGCTGGTGCGGATTTTGTGAAAACATCAACGGGATTTGCCAGCGGCGGTGCAACAGTAGAAGACGTCGCATTAATGCGCAAAACAGTTGGTCCAAACGTTGGCGTAAAGGCATCTGGCGGCGTGCGCAGCGCAGCGGACGCAAAAGCGATGATTGATGCAGGTGCAAACCGCATCGGTACAAGTTCCGGACCAGCAATTATGGAAGGAACGACTTCAAACGAAGCATACTAACGGAGGCATTGACCTATGAAAGAAGTACTACTTAGCTTACTTGCTGGGCTTGTTGTCGGGATTTTGTTTAAGTTTTTACGTTTGCCGTTGCCAGCCCCGCCTGTGTTGGCAGGAATGATGGGGGTATTTGGCGTATATTTAGGTGGCGTCGTTGCTGACTGGTTGATGAAGACGTTTTTTAACTAAACAGCCCAAGAAGGGATGATCAACAATGAATAAACAACAGTTAATTGAAGCGGCAAAACAAGCGAGGGAGCGGGCGTACGTTCCGTATTCGAAGTTTAAAGTTGGAGCAGCGCTATTAACGAAAGATGGAAAAGTGTATGGTGGCTGCAACATCGAAAATGCATCATACGGTTTATGCAACTGCGCTGAGCGCACAGCTTTATTTAAGGCATACTCAGAAGGCGATCATGAGTATGCGATGTTAGCCGTTGTTGCGGATACGGAGCGGCCAGTTCCGCCGTGTGGCGCATGCCGTCAAGTCATTGTTGAATTATGTGATCCAAATATGCCTGTCATTTTAGCGAATATGAAAGGCGATATGCAAGAAACAACAGTCAAAGAACTTCTTCCTGGAGCGTTTTCAAAAGAAGACTTGCGATAAGCGTCGGTTTTTCCCGACGCTTTTTGCATTGATACATAACAAAAAAGGAAATATAATCATGAGGAAGACAATTTGACAGCTGACAACGGAGGGATGACATGAGTAAAGAAGTATCAAGAAACAAGTTGCTTTGGATTGCCGGGCTTGGCTGGTTGTTTGATGCGATGGATGTAGGGATGCTTTCGTTTATTATTGCCGCATTGCAAAAGGAATGGAATTTAACGGCCGAGCAAATGGGTTGGATCGGAAGTATCAATTCGATCGGCATGGCCGTCGGTGCGCTCGTTTTTGGATTGTTAGCTGATCGCATTGGACGAAAACAAGTTTTTATTATTACGCTTTTATTATTTTCGATCGGTAGCGGACTATCAGCGCTTGCGACAACGTTAACGGTCTTTTTAATTTTACGTTTTTTTATCGGTATGGGACTTGGTGGCGAACTGCCTGTGGCGTCAACGCTCGTATCGGAAAGCGTACCTGCTCATGAGCGCGGGAAAGTTGTCGTTTTATTAGAAAGCTTTTGGGCAGGTGGCTGGCTATTAGCTGCGCTTATTTCTTTTTTCGTTATTCCTGCATATGGATGGCAAATGGCGCTCATTTTAGGGGCTTTACCTGCGTTATACGCCATTTATTTGCGTATTAACTTGCCCGATTCACAAAAGTTTATTGCGGTAAAAACGACAGAGCGTCGTTCTGTTTGGCGCAATATCGCAGACGTATGGGCAAAACCTTACGCCAAGCAAACGACGATGCTTTGGATTTTATGGTTTGCGGTCGTCTTTTCGTACTACGGCATGTTTTTATGGCTTCCGAGCGTCATGGTGATGAAAGGATTTAGTTTAATTAAAAGTTTTGAGTACGTGCTCATCATGACGTTGGCGCAGCTGCCGGGTTATTTTAGCGTGGCTTGGTTGATTGAACGCATCGGGAGAAAAGCGGTGCTCATTATTTATTTAGTTGGGACAGCGTTAAGCGCTTATTTCTTCGGAAATGCCGAGTCGGCTGCGATGTTAATGACGTTTGGAGCGCTGTTATCATTCTTTAATCTCGGCGCATGGGGAGCGCTTTATGCCTATACACCAGAGCAATATCCAACTGCCATTCGTGCGACAGGTGCAGGGATGGCTGCTTCATTCGGACGCATTGGGGGCATTTTAGGACCGCTTCTCGTCGGCTATCTCGTCGCACAAAAAGTATCAATCACGATGATTTTTGCAATTTTTTGCGTCGCCATTTTTATCGGTGCACTCGCCGTTCTTTTCCTTGGCAAAGAAACGAAACAACAAGAACTCGCATAATTGTATGAAAAGAAGCTATAATGGTATCATTGTAGCTTCTTTAATTTTTGAAAGGAGACATGTCATTTGGGTGTTTCTGTAGTCATTGCAACATATAACCGGCTACTTCCATTAGCGGAATTGTTAGAGTCATTAAGTAAACAAACATACAAGCCAACGCAAGTGATTATTGTTAACGATGGAGGTTCATCTGTACAAGCTGCGGTTGATGCATATCCGGAGCTCCCGATCGAACTCGTCGAATTGCAAGAAAACGTCGGGCATGTTGAAGCGCGGAATATCGGTGTGCGCACAGCAACAGAAGATTTTATTATGCTTTGTGATGACGACGACTTATTATTGCCATGTCATACGGAACGAATGATTGCGAATATGAACGACGCGGACTTTGTATATAGCGATGTAGAAATTTTTCATTACCGCATTGAAAACGGGATGCGCTTACCGACTGATCGCTTTTTATTTGCATATGAATGCGATTTACAGGCGATGCGGTCGTTTTCAACATACGTCCCTTCAGGAAGCATGTATCGCCGCGCCATTCATGATACGATCGGCTATTTCGATCCGTACGTCCATAATTATTGGGATTGGGATTTCTTTTTGCGCGTTGCGAACGAATATCGCGTGAAACGCGTGCCGATCGCGAGCGTCCTGTATGCTTTTTCAAATGAGGGCGATCATTTATCGAAACAAATGAATGAAACGAGACAAATGTATTTAAACCGATTAAGTGAAAAACATGAACTTGGCAACCTACCAACAAAAAACTTTTGGCTTCTTCTATCCGAACCGGAAGTGCAAAAAAGAAGAGCGACAAGTGAAATCGTATGGGACGGTGAACCGTTTCGCTCGCGCTTAGCACACGTTGTGATGTGTTAGGAGGGAGACAAATGTATTGGTGGAGCGTTCAGCAATTATTTCTTTTGCTTTTGTTTTCACCGCTTCTTACTCGTCACGTATTTTATGGGCGCGTCAGCTCGTTTTTATCTTTTGTTTGCTTTGCTTTTGGAACGACCGTATTTGCGGAATATATGGTAAAGAAAAAAGGAAAACAAACATGGCTATTTGTCTTTGCGCTACTATGTAATGTGTGTGTTTTACTCGCCGTTGCTTTTGTTATATGAGAAAGCAGAGTCTTTGTGGAGGCTCTGTTTTTTTGTTTATGAAAAAGGAATAAAAAGAAACATGGCGAAAAACTAAAACAGTTGTATAGTTTTCACTTGACAAATAAACATTCCTATATGATAATTTATATCGAATTATAATTGTTATAATTTAATTTACCAGTCATATTTTCTATATGGCTGGACCATACTACTAACATGCAAAAAAATGATACAGGAGGATGATGAAACATGCCATTAGTAGGAAAACAAGTACAACCATTTAAAGCGATGGCGTACCATAACGGTGAATTTATCGAGGTAACAGAAGAAAACTTAAAAGGAAAGTGGAGCGTCGTTTGCTTCTATCCAGCAGACTTTACGTTCGTTTGCCCAACAGAATTAGAAGATTTACAAAACGAATATCCGAAATTAAAAGAGCTTGGTGTTGAAGTATACTCTGTTTCAACAGATACACACTTCACGCATAAAGCATGGCACGATCATTCGCCAGCTATCAGCAAAATTGAATACGTAATGATCGGCGACCCTTCACAAAAATTATCACGCATGTTCGAAGTGCTTGATGAAGAAACAGGTCTTGCGCAACGCGGTACGTTCATTATCGATCCAGACGGCGTGATTCAAGCAGTTGAAATTAACGCTGACGGCATCGGTCGCGATGCAAGCACAATTGTAAACAAAATTAAAGCTGCACAATACGTGCGCAACAACCCTGGTGAAGTATGCCCAGCAAAATGGCAAGAAGGTGGCCAAACATTAAAGCCAAGCCTTGACCTTGTAGGTAAAATTTAAGGAGGCTTACGTCAATGATATTGGATGCTGAAATTAAAGCACAGCTCGCCCAATATCTACAATTGATGGAAAATGACATTGTGTTAAAAGTGAGCGCGGGAGACGATCAAGTTTCCCGCGATATGCTTGCTTTAGTCGATGAACTCGCGACGATGTCATCGAAAATCAAAGTAGAAAAAACAACGCTAGAAAGAACGCCAAGCTTCAGCGTCAATCGCGTTGGAGAAGAAACAGGCGTTGTATTTGCGGGCGTGCCTTTAGGACATGAATTTACTTCTCTCGTGCTTGCATTGCTTCAAGTGAGCGGAAGACCGCCGAAAGTCGATCAAGCGGTCATTGATCAAATTAAAAGTTTACAAGGAACATACCGTTTTGAAACATACGTCAGCTTAACGTGCCATAACTGCCCGGATGTCGTTCAAGCGTTAAACGTCATGAGCGTATTAAATCCGAACGTCTCACATACGATGATTGACGGGGCAGCATTTAAAGAAGAAGTTGAACAAAAAGATGTCATGGCTGTGCCAACGGTCTTTTTAAACGGCGAACCGTTCGCAAGCGGCCGCATGTCGCTTGAGGAAATTCTTGCGAAGTTAGGAAGCACGCCAGATGCTTCAACGTTCGCAAACAAAGATCCGTTCGATGTGCTCGTCATCGGTGGGGGACCTGCCGGTGCAACAGCTGCCATTTATGCTGCGCGTAAAGGCATTCGTACAGGAATTGTCGCTGAACGTTTTGGCGGTCAAATTTTAGATACGCTAGGCATTGAAAACTTTATTAGCGTGAAATATACAGAAGGTCCGAAACTCGCAGCGAGCCTTGAAGAACATGTGAAGCATTACAATGTTGATATTATGAACTTGCAGCGTGCAAAACGGCTGGAAAAGAAAGACCTCATTGAAGTAGAACTTGAAAATGGGGCGATTTTAAAAAGCAAAGCGGTCATTATCGCGACAGGTGCACGTTGGCGCAATCTCGGCGTCCCAGGCGAAGCGGAGTTTAAAAATAAAGGCGTCGCTTACTGCCCGCATTGCGACGGTCCATTGTTTGAAGGAAAACATGTCGCAGTTATCGGCGGTGGAAACTCTGGCGTCGAGGCGGCAATTGACCTGGCGGGAATTGCTAAGCACGTGACGGTGCTTGAATTTGCGCCAGAATTAAAGGCGGATGCTGTATTGCAAGATCGTTTGTACAGCTTACCGAACGTGACTGTGATAAAAAATGCACAAACGAAAGAAATTACAGGTACAGACAAAGTAAACGGTCTCACGTATATTGATCGCGCAACAGGCGAAGAGCACCATATTGAACTTCAAGGTGTATTTGTTCAAATTGGTCTTGTACCGAATACAGAGTGGTTAGAAGGAACGGTCGAGCGCAATCGCTTCGGTGAAATTATCGTCGATAAACGCGGTGCAACAAACGTTCCTGGTGTCTTCGCTGCTGGCGATTGTACAGATAGCGCATATAAACAGATTATCATTTCCATGGGCTCAGGCGCAACAGCTTCTTTAGGTGCGTTTGACTATTTAATTCGAAATTAATATGATAAACCCCTTCACTCACTTTGACCCGCTTTACGATCATAGGTAAAGCGGGTTTTGCTTCTCCCCTTGACTCTCGTATTTCCGTTTGATACAATATCAACCAAATGAAATACAGGTGCAACGATGAAAGATGGATAGTAGCTAAGGAAGTTCTTTTATAGCGAGCTAGGGGTGGTGGGAGCCTAGTAAAGACGCTTAGCGAAACGGCAGTCTGGAGTTGCTTCACGCAAAAGTGGATGCGTTATGCATCAACTAGGGTGGAACCGCGGGGGCTACGCTCTCGTCCCTAGGCAAAAGGCCTAAGGATGAGAGCGTTTTTTGTTTACATTTACTATTAAGGAGGATGAACGATGTCAGTAACGATGGATCAAATTGTAGCACACGCGAAACATCGCGGCTTTGTTTTTCCGGGTTCAGAAATTTACGGCGGGTTAGCGAATACGTGGGATTACGGTCCGTTAGGGACAGAATTAAAAAACAACATTAAGCGTGCATGGTGGAAAAAGTTCGTTCAACAATCGCCGTACAACGTCGGTTTAGATGCGGCTATTTTAATGAACCCACGCACGTGGGAAGCATCTGGTCATTTAGGAAACTTCAACGATCCGATGATTGACTGTAAACAATGTAAAGCTCGTCATCGGGCGGATAAGTTAATTGAAAACGCGCTTGAAGCGAAAGGGATTGAAATGGTTGTTGATGGGCTTCCTTTTGAAAAAATGGAGCAGCTCATTCAAGAGCACGACATTGCTTGTCCAGATTGCGGCAGCCGCGACTTCACAAACATTCGTCAATTTAACTTAATGTTTAAAACGTTCCAAGGCGTGACCGAGTCAAGCGCAAACGAAATTTACCTTCGTCCTGAAACGGCACAAGGCATTTTTGTAAACTTTAAAAACGTACAACGGACAATGCGCAAAAAATTGCCGTTCGGTATTGCGCAAATCGGAAAAAGTTTCCGAAACGAAATTACCCCAGGAAACTTTACGTTCCGCACACGTGAATTTGAACAAATGGAGCTTGAGTTTTTCTGTAAGCCGGGAGAAGAATTACATTGGTTTGATTATTGGAAACAATATTGTGAACAATGGCTTTTATCGCTTGGTATGAAGCGTGAAAACATTCGTTTGCGCGATCATTCGGAAGACGAATTATCCCACTACAGCAACGCCACAACAGATATTGAATATAAATTCCCGTTCGGCTGGGGCGAGCTATGGGGCATTGCATCGCGTACAGATTACGATTTACGTCGCCATATGGAATATTCAGGTGAAGACTTCCACTACCTTGATCAAGAAACGAACGAACGTTTCATTCCGTACTGCATTGAGCCTTCACTTGGGGCGGATCGCGTCACGCTTGCGTTTTTGATCGATGCGTATGAAGAAGAGCAACTGGCAGACGGTACGACGCGCACAGTGATGCACCTTCACCCAGCATTAGCGCCGTACAAGGCAGCTGTATTGCCGTTGTCGAAAAAGTTATCAGAAGGTGCACGTGCGATTTTTGAACAGCTTTCTCAGCACTTTATGGTCGATTACGACGAGTCTGGTTCGATTGGAAAACGATATCGCCGTCAAGATGAAATCGGAACACCGTTCTGTATTACGTATGATTTCGACTCAGAACAAGATCAAATGGTAACTGTGCGCGACCGCGATACGATGGAACAAACGCGTATCCCAATCGCACAGTTAAAAAGCTTCTTAGAAGAAAAAATTCAGTTTTAAGCAAAAACAGGCTATCCTATAAAGTAGGGTAGCCTTTGCATTAGAAAGGAGTGCGGTGATGAGCATATTGAAAAACGATTGGGCTCCTTTATTAGAAGAGGAGTTTCAAAAGCCGTATTATTTGAAGTTGCGTCAGTTTTTAAAAGAAGAATATCAAACGAAAACGATTTATCCTGATATGCACGACATTTTCAACGCCCTTCATTACACCCCGTATGCGAATGTAAAAGTTGTCATTTTAGGACAAGACCCGTACCATGGGCCAAATCAAGCGCACGGATTAAGTTTTTCTGTCAAACCGGGCGTCGCTTTGCCTCCATCGTTATTAAACATTTTTAAAGAGTTACAAGATGACCTAGGGTGCTATATTCCAAACAATGGCTACTTATTAAAATGGGCAAAGCAAGGAGTTTTGCTTTTAAATACAGTATTGACAGTACGACGTGGAGAGGCGAATTCGCATAAAGGAAAGGGATGGGAACATTTTACCGATCGCGTCATTGAACTTGTGAACGAAAAGCATGAACCCGTTGTTTTCATTTTATGGGGGCGTCATGCGCAAGCGAAAAAAGCGCTCATCACAAATGAGCATCATTATATCATTGAAGCGCCACATCCGAGCCCATTTTCTGCAGCACGAGGATTTTTCGGAAGCCGCCCTTTTTCAAAAACGAATATTTTTTTACAACAGACGGGGAGAGAGCCAATTGACTGGCAAATCGAAAACATATAATGAGAGAGTAAATTGTTATGCATGCAAACATTTTTATGTCACATGGGATGCGCAAATGCCGCGCGGTTGTCGGGCATTCGGTTTTAAAAGCGCTATGTTGCCGTCTATTGTCGTTAAGCAATCGTCTGGTGTGTCTTGCATGAAGTTTGTACAAAAAGAACATAAGGGGAGAAACGGATGAGTTCATCGCGCTCGATCGTCGTTTCCGTCATCGCGATGATTGTCGCCATTATCGCAGGAACGATCGGATTTATGTTTTCGGAACAATTAACGTTTTTTGATGCGCTTTGGTTGACAGTTGTTACGATTTTAACGGTTGGCTATGGCGATACAGTGCCACAAACGTTTTATGGCAAACTGTTTGCCCTCATCATTATTCCAGTTGGTATTAGCATTGTGACATATGCGACAGGGGCAGTCGTGTCGATGATGATGGAAGGAGAATTTTCAAAAACGGTGCGGAGGCGAAAAATGAAAAAGAAAATTGAAGCGATGACAAACCATATTATTGTGTGTGGGTTCGGACGCGTCGGAGAGCAAGTCGTGCGCGAGCTTGTCAAAAACGGGACAGCTGTCGTTGTCATTGAACGGAATACAGATTGGCTCGAAGAAATGAACGATCCGATTCCGTACGTCGAAGGGGATGCGACAGAAGATGACGTGTTGATTGCCGCAGGTATTGAACGAGCTGCAGGATTAGTAGCAGCGTTACCTTCTGATGCTGATAACGTCTTTATTTCCCTCACAGCAAAAGGGCTAAATCGCGACATTCAAATTGTCGCGCGCGCCGAGCGGCCGGAGTCGGAGGAAAAGTTGCGTCGGGCTGGTGCTGATAAAGTCATTAACCCATCGTTTTTGAGCGGTCGACGTATGGCGATGACGATGTTAAAGCCTGTAAGTGTCGATTATGTCGATACGATTTTTCACGGCCATGCAGAGCAATACGCGATTGAAGAAGTGACAATTGAACCGCATTCTTCATTTGTTGGGACATCTGTCCGCGATCAAGCGGTGCGCACGCGCTTTCGTGTGACGATTATTGCCATTCAGCGTCAAAACAACATGATCGGCAATCCAACGCCAGAGGAGCGGTTTTTTGTTGGCGATGTCCTTATCGTATTCGGTGAAAAAAAAGCGTTAGAAGCGTTTGAACAGGCGGTAAATCAAAAATAAGCAGCCGATTTGGCTGCTTATTGTAATGCATAAATTCTTGCTTCGTGCGGACGCATATGAAGCGTTGTGCCTTCTTCTTTGACATCTGTATAATTGCCAAGCAAAAGATGGCGGTGAGCCGCGGCAAGCTCTTCTGGTAACTCATATACGTTGTCGTTGTCGCAATGATTTAAGACGATGAGCCAGCGGAAGCCATCAAGCTCACGGGTGTAGGCGTAAATGTACGGATCATTTTCCGAAAAATCGCGGAACGTTCCGTACACCATGACTGGATGTTGCTTGCGCAGTTGAATGAGCTTTTTATAGTAATAATATACAGAGTTCGGATCCGCTAACGCTTGTTTTACATTGATTTCCTTATAGTTCGGATTCACTTTTAGCCAAGGCGTGCCTGTTGTAAATCCTGCATGTTCGCTATCGTCCCATTGCATTGGTGTGCGCGAGTTATCGCGGCTCAGTAGCTGCAAGCTTTCAAGCACTTCTTTCGGATCGCGACCTTTTGCCACTTCTTCTGCGTATTTATTTTTCATCGCAATGTCGTTATAGTCGTCGATCGAGTCAAACTTGACGCCGGTCATGCCAATTTCTTCACCTTGATAAATGTACGGTGTTCCAGGCAACGTATGCACAAGCGTAGCAAGCAATTTTGCTGACTCGACGCGAAACTGTTTATCGTTTCCGTAGCGCGTCACTTGTCGCGTATGGTCGTGATTGTTTAAAAACTGCGAGTTCCACCCTTTGCCCCACAATCCTTCGTACCAACGTTTTTGAATTTGTTTAAAACGAATTGGGTCCCATGTCGGCATTTCGTCGCACACTTCAAAATGGAACAGCGTATGTAGTTCATTTCGGTCTTCCCCGACATATTTTAATCCTTCCTCTGGCGACACGAAAGCGACTTCCCCGACGGTGAAAATATCATAATGTTTCAATACCTTTTCATTCATTTCTTTTAAATAATCATGCACGCCTGGATTGTTTGTTAAATAACGAATGTCATACGGATTTTCAGCATCTGGGAATCCGTCAGGCTTTGCGAGTAAGGCAATCGCATCTAAGCGGAATCCGTCAATCCCTTTATCTAACCAAAAACGCATCATTTTATAAATTTCTTCACGAACCTCTTTATTTTCCCAGTTCAAATCTGGTTGTTCTACCGCAAACGAATGGAAATAATATTGTCCTGTTTTTTCATCATATTCCCACGCGGATGGAGTAAAGTACGAGCGCCAGTTATTCGGGTTGTCGCGCCATATGTACCAATCGCGTTTCGGATTGTCTTTTGACGAACGCGACTCAAGAAACCAAGGGTGTTGATCGGATGTATGGTTCACGACAAGGTCCATAATTAATTTCATTCCGCGTTTATGCACCTCATTCAACAAGCGTTCAAACGTCTCCATATCCCCTGCTTTGTCCATGATGCGATAGTAATCAGAAATATCGTATCCGTTATCTTTATCAGGCGACTCATAGCACGGATTAAGCCAAATGACATCGACTCCTAAATCGTGAATGTAATCGAGCTTTTGAATGAGCCCTTCTAAATCGCCGTATCCATCCCCGTTTGAATCAAAAAAGCTGCGCCAATACACTTGATATACGACGGCTTCTTTCCACCATGTCCGTTGCATTTGTTGACACTCCTTTTTAAGCGTTTTCAATTTGAAAAGTTGCTATGTATAAGATACCATTGTTGTAAAGGAAAAAGAAGTAGGGAGTGAAAACGTTTTGGACATATCGGTGACAAATGTATTCGCAAAGATAGAAGAAGAAATCGCAAAAGCAAAACAAGCATCATCACCGCAAGTCGTGCGCGAACATATATATGCTGTTCGCGCGTTGTGCGACATTATTTTACAACAACCTTCACCAAGCAAACAGGAAGTGGTTTTGTCGCAACCGACAACAACCGAACGATTAGACATCGGTGCCGATGCGAATGGACCATCATTACTTGATTTTTAGGAGGGGGAGCAACATGAAACTATTTACAATTATCGCTTCAATTAGTGCAGCGTTATGTGTGGCGCTAGGGGCGTTTGGAGCGCATGTGTTGGAAGGAAGAATTCCAGATCGATATATAGACACGTGGCAAAAAGCTGTGCAATACCAAATGTTCCATACGATCGGTTTGTTTCTCGTTGCGCTGCTGGCAACAAAATGGCCGCAAGTGACGCCTGCTGGTTGGTTTATGCTTGCGGGAATCATTTTATTTTCAGGTAGTTTATACGTACTAAGCTTAACACAAATAAAAATACTCGGGGCGATTACGCCGTTTGGGGGCGTATCGTTCATCGTTGCGTGGCTATTTTTAGCATATATCGCAATAAAACAAATGTAAAACGAGGCGCCGTCGACGCCTCGTTTTTAACGTGGAGCATATGTGCTTAATCCGACACCAGATGCAAATGGGTATTCATAATTAATTTCTTCATCGAATGTCACATAGTCGAGATAAATCATTGGCAATAAATAACGCATACCTGTTTGTGGATCGCTTAAAATGAGATGATCGCGACCAGCTGCTTCGATGGCACCACGGAAAATTTTCGCATTCCACTCACGATTGTTTTCAAACGTCATATAAACGGTCGCAATTTTTCCTTTGTTTAATCGCAAAATGTTTTCGATGTACGATTCTTCGATCGGAAGCATGCCAGGAAGCGGCTGACTGGCCGTCGTCGGCGTTTGCATCGCCCCTGTTTGTGGTGTAAATGTTGGTGTAGGCAAGCCAAACGGATATGTCGGCATTTGGTATGGATAGTAGTACGGATACGAATAATATGGCATTTGTTGACGTTCATCACTCATTGAAATCCCTCCTCTTAATATACGCGTGGACAATTAGAACGCGTTGGCGCATAAAAACAATGCGCTTTAAAACGCCCAGTATTCCATTGATTAAACCATTGCGGTGGACAAGAGCCATCTGGCCGGAAAAACCAAAGTGCATTCGTTGCGGGATGAAAACGTTCTCCGCGGATGACGCGGCGGGCAAGACGAATGTCTTCTTCGCGCGCCCGTTGATAAAAATATCCTTTTTGTACTGCTTCAAATCCTCCAGGGCTTTGAAATACCATTTGACGAATCGTACGAAGCCCTTCAAAGTCTAAACAGTTTGCGCGCACACGGTTCACTCCAACGTTTCCAACCATTAACATGCCGAGCTGTCCGTCTTCCTCTGCCTCTGCGCGCATAAGACGGGCAAGCAATTTGACATCTTCTTCTGTATACGCAACAACAGCCATCCCTTCACCTCACTTCACGAAAATCGCTATTAGCCTATGATGAGACATACGAAAATGTGAGGAAAGTCGTCATTGTTATATGTATGAAAGAGATGATAAAAAAAGACCTCCAAATCGGAGGCCTACACATGTAAAAACTGTTCTATTTTTTCTTTTGGTAAAATGTTGCCGACAAAAAACGAGCCGAATTCACCGAATCGCGCGCTCACTTCGTCGAAACGCATTTCGTACACAAGCTTTTTAAATTGAAGAACATCATTTGAAAAGAGCGTGACGCCCCATTCATAGTCATCAAAGCCGACCGAACCAGTAATGATTTGTACGACTTTTCCAGCATACTTTCTCCCCGTCATGCCGTGTGCGCGCATTAAATTGCGACGTTCTTCCATCGGAAGCATGTACCAGTTGTCATTTCCTTGACGGCGCTTGTCCATCGGATAAAAGCAAACGTGGTTTGTTTTCGGTAAGATCGGATATAAACGGCGACGCACCTCTGGATTTTCGTACGGGTCGCCTGCTTCTGCTGGCAAATAGTTGCTTAGCTCAACGACAGAAACGTATGAATAAGCAGGTATGAGATATTCAGCGAGCTTTGTTTTATTAATCGCCGTTTCAATTTCATGGAGTTCTTCCATCGTTGGACGTAAAAGCATAAACATCATATCTGCTTTTTGCCCCATAATTGTGTAAATCGCATGGCTGCCTTCATTTGCGGCTTCTGTTTTTTCCCATTTTTCCACTAATGTGAAAAACTCTTGTATTGCTTCTTGGCGCTCTTCATTTGTGAGCGTTTTCCAAGCCGCCCAATCAACCGTCCGGAAATCATGCAGACAATACCAACCGTCTAACGTTTGTGCTGCTTCGCTCATGCCCAACACTCCTTTTGTTATGTACTACCGAAATTGTATCATATGTGTTTCGTTTATGCCAAATACACTATTTGAACCGTTTGTAGATAAGAAAAGCAACGACAATCATAATGCCGCCAACGATCGTAATCGTTGTAAAATGTTGTTCAATAAATGTTTTCGCTTGAGCGCCTAAGATGAAAATAATAAGCCCTTCTGCGAAAAAGCGCGCCCCACGACCGATGAACGACCAAAAAAGCAACGTGCGAATGTTTATGTTAGAAATGCCCGAGAAAATAGTGAATACTTTATACGGAATCGGAGTAAATCCAGCGATAACGATCGCCATTGCCCCATATTGTTGAAAATATTGTTCTACCTTATTCATCTTTTCATCAGAGATAAAATAACGCAAAATCGGTCTGCCAAATTTTTTCCCTATGTACCATCCAAGCAGCGCACCGAATACGGAAGCGACCGTTGTTAAAAAGGAAAACCATAACGCTTTCTCCGGCTGGGCAATGCTTAACGGAATTAATAATACATCAGGCGGAATCGGAAAAAATGAAGATTCTGTAAACGAAACGATAACGAGACCGATGACGCCAAATTCAAGCAACCATTGTTCAATATGATGAATCCATTGTGACATATGATAACGCTCCTTTATTTGTACATGTTCCTTAACAAATATATCACTTTTTAGGTGATATATCACTCGGGATAAAAAACAGAATTGTTATAAAAAAAAGACTATTTTCGTTTGTGGTGTAATTCATTGCTTTTCGTCTCAATAAGAGTATTCTAATAGATAGACGAATTTTTTTAAACTAAGGAGGAACATTTCGTGAGTGATTTATTTGCAGCCTTAAAACAAAAGGTGGCAGGAAAAAATGTAACGATCGTGTTTCCGGAAGGACTAGATGAACGTATTTTGACAGCAGTCGGACGTCTAGCGGCAGAAAATGTATTGCATCCGATTGTCATCGGCGAGCAAGACGCTGTCGTCCAAAAAGCAAAAGAACTTGGTTTGACGCTTGAGAAAGTAGAAATCATTAATCCGCGTGCGTACGAAGGGATGGAGGAAATGGTTGCCGCGTTTATTGAACGTCGCAAAGGAAAAGTGACGGAAGAAGACGCGCGCAACATTTTGCTTGATGAAAATTACTTCGGTACGATGCTTGTGTATATGGGAAAAGCGCACGGTCTTGTGAGCGGCGCCGCGCATTCGACGGCAGATACTGTACGTCCTGCGCTACAAATTATTAAGACGAAACCGGGCATTCGTAAAACGTCTGGCGTATTCATCATGGTACGTGGCGATGAAAAGTACGTATTTGCCGATTGCGCCATTAACATCGCTCCAGATAGCCAAGATTTAGCGGAAATCGCTATTGAGAGCGCACAAACAGCGAAAATGTTTGACATTGAGCCACGTGTAGCGATGCTTAGCTTCTCCACGAAAGGATCGGCGAAATCGCCAGAAACAGAAAAAGTGATTGAAGCGGTGCGCATCGCAAAAGAAATGGCACCAGCGTTAACGCTCGATGGGGAGTTTCAATTTGATGCCGCATTCGTTCCGTCTGTGGCGAAAAAGAAAGCGCCAGACTCTGTCATTCAAGGCGATGCGAACGTCTTTATTTTCCCAAGCTTAGAAGCGGGAAATATCGGATATAAAATTGCCCAACGTCTCGGCAACTTTGAAGCGGTCGGTCCAATTTTACAAGGACTAAATCAACCGGTAAACGACTTATCGCGCGGATGTAACGCCGAAGATGTGTATAAGCTATCACTTATCACAGCAGCGCAGGCGCTTGCGGCGATGGAATAATGAGCGAATTGTTGCGACAACAAACGTGGCGAATAATTGACCATACAACCCTCGGGCCATCGTTTGATGCGAAGCAGTCATTTGCGTTTGATGATGCGCTTTGCGAATCGGTTGGAAACGGTCAATCGCATCCGATCGTTCGCTTATGGGTGCATCATCAGACCGTTGTGCTTGGCATTCAAGATACGAAATTGCCGTACATTGAAAAAGGACTCGCCTACTTACATGAGCACGGTTGGCGTACGATCGTTCGCAACTCTGGTGGGTTGGCGGTCGTATTAGATGAAGGGGTTTTAAACGTTTCACTTATTTTTCCTGATACAAAAAAAGGAATTGATATTGATCGTGGGTATGAGGCGATGACCGCGCTCATTGCGCGCATGTTGCCAGAAGCGCACGTGCAAGCAGGGGAAGTTGTTGGCTCGTATTGTCCGGGAAGTTTTGACTTAAGCATTCATGAAAAAAAGTTTGCGGGCATTTCACAGCGCCGCATTCGGGGCGGTGTCGCTGTGCAAGTGTATATATGTGCAAACGGAAGCGGCGCAGCACGAGCGGAGTGGATTCGTCAGTTTTATGAGCGCGCGCTTGCGGGAGAGCAAACGAAGTTCACGTATCCGACGATCGTTCCGCATACGATGGCATCGCTTAGTGAATTACTCGGCAAAGAAATAACGATTTCTACGCTCATCATTCGCCTATACGAAGCGCTCCAAGCGCTTGGAAGTAGGCTCGAGCCATCGTCGCTCACCCCAAAAGAGTGGGAGCGATATGACATGTATTTTCAACGTATGATTCACCGAAACGAGACGATGTTGCCGAAATAAAAAAGCTGTCCGATGCGACAGCTTTTTTATTCAGCCATTTTTTCGATTTTCTCTAAATTTCCGTTGCGATCCATTTTAAAAATAGGCGCTTTAAACTCATCTTCTGAAATCTCGATTTGTCTTGCCCGATTAATGATTCGCGCCATCGTTCCGTAATCTTCGCGCAATTCTTCATTTTCTTTTTGAAGTTTTGTAAATTGTTGTTCTAGTTGTTTATATTGTTGTTTTAGTTGTTCGAGCTCAATCTTCAGCTGTTTATTTTCCACTAGCGCTGTTTCTTGTCCGATATACGATTGTTTTAAAGAGTGTAAAAAAGCAATAACATGGTCAAGTGTTAAATGATTTGTTTCGACATGTTCATATTCATTTGCTTGCACTTCTAACGGTTCCATTCCTAACTCTTCAAGCGAAGGAACAGGTGGTGTATAAAGCGGCCGTTTTCGCAATGCGTGTTTATTTCCAAGGGCACGCTGCCGTTGTTTTCGGAACTTTTTCGCCATTTGTAACGATTCTTCATATTGTTGGCGAACGACCGCATTCCAGCGAAACCCGCATGCAGCGGATGTGCGATTCAACTTATCACCTACTTCTTCAAACGCATTTAATTGCGTACTCCCTTCGCGCACATGGCGAAGCACCGTTTCAGCTAACAATAAATCTTCTTCCTCAGTCCAAGCATCTTGTCGTTTTTTTGTCATATGAAAAACTCCTTTCGTATTCTTCTACTTTCATAATCACCAAAAAAGGAAAAAGATATACTATTTTTCAAAGGAAATAGATGCAACTTGCATTGTTTGTACATAAGCGTTAGAATACTCGTTAGCGAAAAGGAGTGAGGACGGTATGCAAAATGAATTTCGCGTCTGTGACGACTGTCAAGCAACGAATTTAAAAACGTTGTTGCCAAGGTTAAAAAAATTAGATCCGAACGCGACGATTGAAATTGGCTGCCAATCATATTGCGGTCCAGGTCGAAAAAAAGTGTTTGCATTCGTCAACAATCGGCCTGTATCAGCGATGACGGAAGACGAGTTAATTGAAAAAATTGCTGCGAAGTTGAAAAAATAAGGTGGCTGTCACCTGTCAAGGGGCATTCTATGCGAGAGGAATGCCTTTTTTGTTTGATTTTGGTGCATGTTATTGAAGGAACTCTTTGTTTTTTACAAGGAACGCTCTATAATAAAGCTATGTTATGAACGGAAGAGAGGGAGAAAGATTGTATCCCAACGAAAAATTAAGCGAAGAGAAAGTGTTCAAAGATCCGGTGCATCGGTACGTGCATGTGCGTGATAAAGTCATTTGGGATTTAATTGGCACAAAAGAATTTCAACGGCTGCGCCGCATTAAACAGCTCGGTACGACGTATTTGACATTTCACGGTGCAGAACATAGTCGTTTTAACCATTCGCTTGGCGTATATGAAATCGTGCGCCGCATCGTTGACGATGTGTTCGCTGGTCGGCCGGATTGGGATGAAAGTGAGCGTTTGCTTTGTTTATGCGCTGCACTTTTGCATGATTTAGGACATGGACCGTTTTCGCATTCGTTTGAAAAAGTATTTCATCTTGATCATGAACAATTTACGCGGGCCATTATTTTAGGCGATACAGAAGTAAACGCCGTGCTTCGTCGTGTATCGTTAGACTTTCCGAAGAAGGTCGCGGAAGTCATTGCGAAGACGTATGAAAAGAAGCTCGTCGTTAGTCTCATTTCAAGTCAAATTGACGCGGATCGCATGGACTATTTATTGCGCGATGCATATTATACAGGCGTCAGTTACGGACATTTTGATATGGAGCGTATTTTGCGCGTAATGCGTCCACGCGAGGAACAAGTCGTCATTAAACGAAGCGGCATGCACGCAGTAGAAGATTACATTATGAGCCGATACCAAATGTATTGGCAAGTATATTTCCATCCTGTCACGCGCAGTGCAGAAGTCATTTTGACGAAAATTTTGCATCGTGCGAAACATTTATATTTGACAGGCTATACATTTCAAACACCTCCTGTTCATTTCCAATCTCTTTTTCATGGAAACATACAACTAGAAGACTACTTAAAGTTAGACGAGGCGGTGGCGTTATATTATTTTCAACAATGGCAAGAGGAACGAGATGCAATTTTAAGCGATTTATGCCGCCGTTTTATGAATCGCAATTTATTTAAATACGTCGAATTTCAACCGACGAATGAAGAAATGAAAAAATTGATGGAATTGACGACGTTATTTAAAAAAGCGGGCATTGATCCGGACTATTATTTAGTTGTTGACTCCTCATCGGATCTTCCGTACGACTTTTATCGTCCGGGGGAAGAAGAGGAAAGACTTCCGATTTATTTGTTAATGCCAAGCGGGGAGTTGCGCGAATTGTCGCGAGAATCGACGATTGTTGATGCGATTTCAGGCAAACGTCGCACCGATCATAAACTATATTTTCCACAAGATTTTCTTGATGACTTATCGACAAAACGAAACGTGAAGAAAAAAATAAAACAACTTTTATACGAATAAGGAGATGGGGACGTTGCTTTTCGAGCATGCGAAAATGTTGAAGGTGCTAGCAGCAGTAGGGGAAATTGTCGGTCGAAAAAAGCTGCAAAAAATGATTTACATTGCGAAAAAAATGAACTTTCCTTTTTACGAAAAATTTGATTTTCATTTTTACGGTCCGTATTCGGAAGAGTTGACTTTGCGCATGGAAGAGCTATGTAACGTCGGTTTTGTGCAAGAAATGAGAGAGAAAAAAGGTGGGTATTATCAATATCGTTATGCGTTGACGGAAGCAGGCGAGCAATTTTTAACGCACTATCAGTTGGACATGCCTGATTTAGATGTTTGTTTGCGCAGTTTAAATGAACAAAGCGCGAGATTTTTAGAGCTCGTTTCTACGATTCTATACTTTGAAGATTTAAGTAAAGACGAAGTGAAAGAAAAAGTATTTACATTAAAAAGTAAACAACGATATACGGAAGAAGAAATAGAAGAAGCGTATCGTTATATTGAGCAGTTACGTGAACAAGCGTACATAAAAAGCTGACCTGTTCTGGTCAGCTTTCGTCGCTTAATCGCTTTCCGCCGATGGCGTAATGATTTTTTGACATTTCTTCAATAAAGACGACGATTTTTTCTTTTGGTGCACCTGTTGTTTCCGCAACAGCTTCTGTTACTTTTTCAACGAGCGCTCGTTTTTGTTCTTCTGTGCGACCTTCCAGCATTTTTACTGTTACATATGGCATCGTGATCGCCCCTTTCTCCTTTATTCGACAACTGTTATTATATCACGCATCGCCCGTTGTCAGTAGTGCTTCGGCCCGTTTTTCGTGTATAATAATGAAAAAAGTTTGAAAAGGAGAAGGAACGTGGATCAATTTTTAGCATATCCAATTCGAGAAATACCGTATGTCGTGTTGGCGCTTGCGATTGCATTTTCCGTCCATGAGTTTGCGCATGCATACGTCGCGTATAAATTTGGTGACCCAACAGCAAAGCAGCAAGGGAGGCTGACATTGTCGCCGCTCGCCCATTTAGATATTCTTGGAACGTTGCTTATTTTTATTGCTGGATTTGGTTGGGCGCGGCCGGTGCCGGTGAATCGCGGTTATTTTCGTCACCCACGTTTAGCTGGCATTCTCGTTTCTGTCGCAGGTCCGCTCAGCAATTTGTTCCTTGCGGCGATCGGTTTCGCTTTATGGTATGCGATGATTCGCATCGGTATATTTGATTTTATTCCGATATGGTTTCGTGACGGATTGTATCAGTTTTTTGAAATTTATATTGGACTGAATATTTTATTGTTCGTTTTTAACTTATTGCCGTTTCCACCGCTTGATGGATATCGCATCGTCGAAGATTTCGCACCGATGCATGTGCGCGCAAAAATGACACAATTTGAAAGTTACGGGGCGCTCATCTTTTTAATTCTTATTTTTACGCCGTTAGATCGATATACAATTCAGCCGATTTTTCAAATCGCCATTCCATCCGTTGCTCAATGGCTACAAAGTATATTTTCAACGCTCATTTTATGATGAAAGGATGAACGATCGTGGAAGAGAAAAAAAAGCCGATGTTTAATATTATTAAAAAAGAGCCAAAAGTGCATGGAACGTTCGGTACAGGAGTACTCAGTCTCGCGAACGTTTCGCCAGTCATTATCGATGTCGAAGCTGGCGAGGCGTTTATTGATATGGGGGCGATGCATGCGCGTAGCATCGTCGAAAAAGGAATTAAATTTACGCCAAATCGTGAGGAAGTACCAAACGGAAAGCCGTATTGGCTCGTATGGGTGACGGTCGATCAGGCGGAAGAAGGGGCGTATTATGCAGGGGTGACAGCGTGCGAAATGACGGTTGATCGCGAAGCGCGCCGTGGGTATAAATCGCTTCCTGAGCACGTCAATCGCATGGATAAATCGTTAAAGCGCCATATTATTGTTGACCATATGGATGAGCGGTCAAAAGAAGTATTAGCTTCATTTTTACAACAGCATAACCGCGACATGTGGGATCGTTCGAGCGAGGAATTAAAACGACAACTTCAAAATCATGGATAAAATGTGACGGTTTTGTGAACGAAAACGGGTCTATACTTGTCGTTGAGTGGGAAAAGGAGTAAACTAAAGGTACAAATGTAACACATGATAAAACTAGGACACATAAACGCCCAAGCATATGAGCTTGGGCGTTTATGTTTAAAACCAATCGAACAGCCGTTTAAACCACGAATCTTTTTCTTTTTGTTTTTTCTTCTTTTTCTTTTCAGCTGGGTGGTCTTTGCAGTAGTCGGTCGGTTCTGTGCCGACGATGTAATATGTTAATCGCTTTGTCGGACAAGCTGCAGTAGCGAGCTTACCGCTATGAGGATCGACGTAAACCCCAATGACTCCTTCTGGCGGCTCGAATGTCGCAACTTTTCTTCCGCGCAAACTATCTTCCATAAAATTGACCCAAATATGCTTCGCGTATTGTTTTTCATCTGTGCGATCAATCGTTTCATCACGGTCATATCCCGTCCAAACGGCTGTGACGAGCTGCGGCGTATAACCGATCATCCAACTATCTGTTTTCGTTGTCCCTGATTTTCCAGCATACGGGCGAGTCATGCGCGAAATGATCGATTGCCCTGTCACAGAAGCATAGTCGTTTAACGTTGGGTCAAACATGCCCGTCATTAAGTGCGTCGTCACAAAAGCAAGTGCTGGGTCGAGTATTTGTTCATCGCTTCGCTGTTGTTCGTATAGCACTTTTCCTTCATAGTTTGTCACTTTTTTTATAAATATCGGCTCGACTTTTTTTCCGCCGTTGGCGATCGTGCTGTAGGCGCGCGCCATATCAATCACTTTCACGGGCGATGTTCCGAGAGCAAGCGACGGCACTTGCTTTATGTCGCTCGTAATGCCGAGTTGTTTCGCGATGGAAACGAGCTTTTCTTGTCCGAGTAACAGATGTGTTTTTACGGCGTATACGTTATCAGAAAGAGCAATAGCTTGTGCAAGCGTAATTGTATCGTTTGCATAATAGTTGTTAAAGTTGCGCGGTGTATACGTTGAACCATCTTCAAGCGTAAACGTCGTTGGCTCGCTGCGCAATAGCGTTGATGGTGTAAATCCGTGTTGGAGCGCGACATAATATAAAAACGGCTTAAACGTTGAGCCGGGTTGACGTTCTGCTTGTGTCGCGCGATTAAACGGACTTTTTTCATAGTCGCGCCCTCCGACGAGCGCCTTTACTTCGCCTGTTTTTGGCTCCATTGCCACAAGCGCCACTTGAATGTTTGATTGCGAGTGAATCATTTCTTTTATTTTTTCCTCTGCGATCGCCTGCATGTTGACATCGAGCGTTGTATATACGCGCAATCCGCCCATTTCAATCGTTTCTTCATCGAGTCCAAGCACCGTTTTTAACATATGTTTCACCGCATCTTGAAAATATGGGGCAATCGTTTTTGTTTTCATTCGCTCGCCGTTTGAGAAATGAAGGGGCTCATTCGCAGCTTGTTTTGCTTCTTTTTTTGATAGAACATTCGCCTCAACCATTGCTTGCAAAACGATGCGCTGGCGTTTTTTTGCGCGCTCCATATCGACAAGCGGAGAATAGTAGCTCGGTCCTTTTGGAATGCCAGCAAGCATCGCCGCTTCCGCCACTGTCAATTCGCGGGCGGATTTTCCGAAATAAAAATTTGCGGCTGCCTCAATTCCGTACACACCATGTCCGTAGTAAATCGTATTTAAATACCCTTCTAGAATGTCATTTTTTTCGTAGTTTGCTTCTAGTCGAATCGTATATAGCGCTTCTTGTATTTTGCGCCACCACGTCTTTTCGTAGCTTAAAAATAAATTGCGTGCATATTGTTGTGTAATGGTGCTTGCCCCTTGCACTTTCGCCATTGCTTTAATATCTGCGATGATCGCCCCAGCAATTCGCTTCAAATCGAACCCGTAATGGTCAAAAAATTTTCGGTCTTCTACCGCAATCGTTGCATCAATGGCATGTTGCGACATGTCGGATAATTTAATCCAATATCTTTTTCCACCGTAATGATTTTCGCCAATTTTCGTGCCGTCTTCTGCATAAAAAATCGTTGATTGCGGAACAGCTAAAGGGGGAGGGCCTTTCCATTTCGCAAATATAATAAGCCCTACGATCGTGAGCGTGCATAATAAACTGCCAATAAAAGCGAGCCAAAGAAATAGCCGCATATATTTAAACGTTCGTTTCCATCGTTCGATGGCAATCATCTCCATAGCCATCACCTCATTTTTTACGTTTAAAATTAGTATGAAAACATTTTTATTTTTTTAAACGTTTTCTAGCAATTTTTACTTGAAATTTTGCTAGATTGCTCTATACTTTTTCATGTTTAGCATTTTATTTTTTGGGCATGATAAGCGGTGCATTATTGACGAAAGGGTGTTCAATATGGAACTTTGGTTTACTGAAAAACAAACGGACAGCTTTGGGATTACAGCACGAATTAAACGCACTTTACATACAGAGCAAACGGAATTTCAAAAGCTCGATATGGTTGAAACAGAACAATTCGGCAACATGCTTATTTTAGACGGAATGGTGATGACAACGCAAAAAGATGAATTCGTCTATCATGAAATGGTTGCGCACGTTCCGCTGTTTACCCATCCGAATCCAGAAAACGTTCTTGTCGTTGGCGGTGGAGACGGCGGCGTCATTCGCGAAGTGTTAAAGCATCCGAGCGTGAAAAAAGCGACGCTTGTTGAAATTGACGGAAAAGTCATTGAGTATTCGAAAAAATATTTGCCAGAAATCGCTGGAAAATTAGACGATCCACGTGTTGAGGTGAAAGTGGACGACGGCTTTATGCACATTGCACAAAGCGAAAACGAATACGACGTCATTATGGTTGACTCGACAGAGCCAGTCGGTCCAGCGGTTAACTTATTTACGAAAGGGTTTTATGCAGGCATTGCGAAAGCGTTAAAAGAAGACGGCATTTTTGTCGCACAAACGGACAATCCGTGGTTTAAAGCAGATTTAATTCGCACTGTTCAACGTGATGTGCGTGAAATTTTCCCAATTACACGTTTATATATCGCAAACATTCCAACATATCCGAGCGGCATGTGGACGTTTACTATGGGCTCAAAAAAATATGATCCGCTTGAAGTAAGCGAAGAGCGCTTCCACGACATTGAAACGAAATACTATACAAAACAGCTTCATAAAGCGTGCTTCGTATTGCCGAAATTCGTTGAAGACTTAGTGAAGTAAGGGGAGAAAACGATGCGATTTGATGAAGCGTATTCTGGCAACGTATTTATTAAAAGCCATCCGAATTTTGAAGAAAGCCAAGCGGTTATTTATGGGATGCCGATGGACTGGACAGTTAGCTACCGCCCGGGCTCGCGTTTCGGCCCAGCGCGCATTCGCGAAGTGTCGATCGGGCTTGAGGAATACAGCCCATATTTAGACCGTGAGCTCGATGAAGTGAAATATTTTGATGCGGGTGACATTCCTTTACCGTTTGGTAACGCGCAACGCAGTTTAGATATGATTGAACAGTTTGTTGATCGCGTATTAGAAGCTGGGAAATTTCCGCTCGGTCTTGGCGGCGAGCATTTAGTATCTTGGCCGGTGATGAAAGCTGTATATAAAAAGTACCCCGATTTAGCAATTATTCATATGGATGCGCATACCGATTTGCGCGAGCATTATGAAGGCGAACCGTTGTCGCATTCGACGCCAATTCGTAAAATTGCTGAGCTCATTGGACCGAAAAACGTATATTCTTTCGGCATTCGTTCAGGAATGAAAGAAGAATTTGAGTGGGCGAAGCAAAACGGGATGTATATTGCGAAGTTTGACGTGCTTGAACCGTTAAAAGAAGTGCTTCCAACGCTTGCTGGTCGTCCGGTATATGTTACGATCGACATTGACGTATTAGATCCAGCGCATGCACCAGGGACGGGAACTGTCGATGCTGGCGGCATTACGTCAAAAGAACTATTAGCTGCGATTCACGCGATTGCCCGTTCCGACGTTCGTGTTGTTGGGGCAGATTTAGTGGAAGTTGCGCCTGTATATGACCATTCTGAGCAAACAGCCAACACGGCAAGCAAACTCGTGCGCGAAATGCTTCTCGGTTGGGTGAAATAAATGAAAATCCCTGTCTATGAGACGGGGATTTTTTTTCATAAAAGTATTTCCAACGTCATACATTGAAAGTAACATTTACATAGTGTAAATATTTGAAAGGAGGTGAAAAAATGGCCATTCGATTAATTAAAATTTCTGTTGTGTATTTCGCAATTGGCGTCTGTTTAGGGCTTTATATGTCAATGACACACGTGTTTACATTTACGCCTGTCCACGTTCATATTAATTTGCTCGGTTGGACAGCGTTAACGCTTGCTGGTATTTTATATCATTTATTCCCTCATATTGCGGAAACAAAAACAGCGAAAGCGCATTTTTGGCTTCATAACATTGGATTGCCGGCGATGATGATCGGTTTAGCGTTTGTCGTCTCGGGATACGAAGCATTCATTCCACTAACTGCGCTCGGTGGTACGCTCGTTACTATCGCGGTGCTAACGTTTGCATGGAATGTATTAAAAAACGTAAAGCAGGCGTAACATGGTAGGCGGTCTCTAAAAAGGGGCCGCCTATTGCATGTATTCCCCTCTTTTTCTATACTTATCTACAGTCACAACAACAGCGAAGGTGTGGGGAAGGTGAACGGAATACCGATACAACTAAAGCAAGTCACAGAAATTCGCGATGGCGCGAGAAAAGAAATTGTTGTCATCGAGGCAAATGGTTTATACTACTTAAAAGGAGATGCGACGTATGTGACGTTTGAAGAGATGTACGAAAGGGAGACGATCAAAAACATCGTAAAAATCGCCAATGATGAAGTGTTCGTCCTTCGCTCTGGTGCTATTTCGATGCGCCATACGTTTCGCAAACAGTCGGAGACGATCGGGACGTACGAAAGTCCGATGGCACGCTGGGAAATGAAGACGAAGACGGAACAAGTATTGTATCAGTACAACGAGAAAACGAAAAAAGGGCAGTTGTTTTTTTCTTACATACTTCACTTATCTGGTAAACATGTCGGCCGTCATGCGGTGACGATTTCGTTTAAGGAGGCAAAGAGATGAATATTGTTGAACAAATGAAACAAAAGTTAAAAGAAGAAATAAAAGAAGCGGTCATTCGTTCAGGGGTCGCGACAGAAGCAGACGTTCCAAGCGTTATTTTAGAGACGCCGAAAGATAAAGCGCACGGCGATTATTCAACAAATGTCGCGATGCAATTAGCGCGCGTTGCGAAAAAGGCACCGCGTATGATTGCGGAAGACATCGTTCGTCATTTTAACGGTGAAGCGGTATTCGTTACAAAAGTAGATATTGCTGGACCAGGATTTATTAATTTTTACATGGACAATCGTTATTTAACAGAGCTCGTCCCTGCGATTTTGCAAGCAGGAGACGCATACGGTGAAACAAATGTCGGTCAAGGTCAAAAAGTGCAAGTCGAGTTTGTTTCAGCAAATCCGACAGGTAGTTTACATTTAGGACACGCTCGTGGAGCAGCGGTTGGCGATTCATTATGCAACATTTTGAAAAAAGCAGGCTTTGATGTTACGCGTGAATATTACATTAACGATGCGGGCAATCAAATTGCCAACTTAGCGAAATCGGTAGAAGCACGCTATTTTCAAGCGCTTGGAATCGAGAAAAATATGCCTGAAGACGGATACTTCGGCGAAGATATTATTGAATTAGGGAAAAAGCTAGCGGAAGAACATGGCGACAAATTTGTCGCGCTCGATGAACAAGAACGGCTTCAACAGTTCCGTGAATACGGATTAGCGTTTGAAATGGATAAAATAAAAAAAGATTTAGCGGACTTCCGCGTCACATTTGACGTCTGGTATTCGGAAACATCGCTTTATCATAATGGCAAAATCGATAAAGCGCTTGAAACGTTGCGCGACAAAGGTCATATCTATGAACAAGATGGCGCGACATGGTTCCGCTCGACGACATTTGGTGACGACAAAGACCGCGTGCTTATTAAACAAGATGGGACGTATACGTATTTATTACCAGACATCGCATACCATCAAGATAAACTCGAGCGCGGATTTGAGAAAATTATTAACATTTGGGGAGCGGACCATCACGGTTACATTCCGCGCATGAAGGCGGCGATCGCTGCGCTCGGCTATGATCCAGACGTGTTGGAAGTTGAAATTATCCAGCTCGTTAGCTTATATCAAAACGGCGAAAAAGTGCGCATGAGCAAGCGAACAGGAAAGGCGGTGACGTTGCGCGACTTAATGGAAGAAGTCGGATTAGACGCAACGCGCTATTTCTTCGCGATGCGCTCATCGGATACGCATTTAGATTTCGATATGGATTTAGCCGTATCGCAATCGAACGAAAACCCTGTATATTATGCGCAATATGCTCATGCGCGCGTATGTAGCATGCTTCGTCAAGGGGAAGAACAAGGATTATCTTATAATGGTGAACTATCTTTCACATACGAATTAGCAGAAAAAGAAATTGACTTATTGAAAAAGCTAGGGGAATTCCCTTCCGCTGTGGCAGAGGCCGCGGTGAAACGTTCGCCGCATCGCATGACGAACTACATTTTTGATCTCGCCTCGGCACTTCATAGTTTTTACAATGCAGAAAAAGTGCTTGATGCAGCGAACGTTGAAAAAAGTCGCGCTCGCCTCGCACTTATGAAAGCGGTGCAAATTACGTTAAAAAATGCGTTGGCGCTTGTCGGCGTACATGCGCCGGAAAAAATGTAACGAAAAGCCCTTCTCCGCTTGGAGAGGGCTTTTTACAATAACGGCGCCATCATTGTTGCTGTGATTTCTTTTAGGCGATGAAACCATCGTTGCTTTAGAAAATATTCCTCCGTCAGCAACGTTGATGTGCTAATGTCTCGTTCAATCGTTTGTTTTACATGTTGAATAAACGATTTGTCATATATATAACAATTGATTTCATAGTTAATAAACAAACTTCGGCGATCGAAATTCGCTGTGCCGATATCGCAAATATCATCATCAATGACGATCACTTTGGCGTGGTAAAACCCGTTGTTAAATTGGTAAATATGAGCTCCGGCACGAAGAAGCTGACGAAAATAAGGGTATGCGGCTTCTTTGACGAGTGGATGATCGGCTTGTGTCGGTGCGACAATAGTCAGTTGGACGCCGCGCTTCATCGCTTCAAGGAGGGCGGTCATGATGTTTTTGCTCGGAATAAAGTACGGTGTGCCAATAATTATTTTTCGTTTCGCTTGTTTAATGAGCTGAATAAATTCTCCTTCCAAATATTTTCCATCTGTCGGAAGAAAACGATGTTTCACCGCTCCTTTTCGGAGAGGTGGAAAATATCGCTCATCATCTCCAAACGATTGTCCCGTCGCTTCTTTCCAATCATCTGCGAACTGCCGTTGTAAATCAGCCACCCCTTCCCCCGTTATTTTTAAATGATAGTCGCGCCAGTTGCCGAACTTCGGATCTTGACCGATATATTCTTTTCCGATATTAAATCCACCTAAATAGCCGATTTTCCCATCAATGACTGTTATTTTCCGATGGTTTCGTTCGTTTAACTTGTAGAAAAAAAACGGCAATGTCGGACGGTTTGCAAAGGCGAATTGCCCGCTTTTTTGTCGAAGGGAAGCCGGTAACCCGAAACTTCCGACCCAATCGACGAGCACACGCACTTCTACCCCTTCATTTACTTTTCGTTCTAGCAAAGAAAAAAAACGTTGTCCCATTTCATCATCGCGCACGATATAAAATAAAATGTGAATATGATGTTTTGCTCGTTCTAACTCTGCAAAGTAATCATCGAACAGCGTTTCCCCCGTCGTAAATAGCGTTATATCGCTTTGTCGCTCAACGCCGATTTTTTTTCGTGCCGCAGCTTTTGAAACTTTGTTGCCCAAATTGTAATCAAGCAAAAGAAGAAACAATAAAATGATGACAATCATGAGCCAGCGCATGCCCTCACTCCTTTCATTGTTGTAGTTTCCCCAAAAAGAAAATAAAAAATAAGAAAAAATATTGACTGAATGCTCATTCATTATATAATGAAAGTAAGTTTGTTCAGAAAATTTATTTTATTTTTACAACAAAGGAGGAAGGGTATTGTGCTTTGGTTGAACTGGATCGCTTTTTTACTTGTGACAGCGTACGCCGTTCATTTATTCGTGTATCTCGTCAAAACGCGCATCGCCTATATTAAACTAGGGAAAAAAGTGGAGTTTGATGGGAAAGTAAAAGAGCGTCTGCAAAACATATGGGTGAACGTCTTTGGGCAAAAAAAGCTGTTAAAAGACAAAAAAAGCGGCATTATTCACGTCATGTTTTTTTACGGCTTTATTCTCGTACAGTTTGGTGCCATTGATTTCATCATTAAAGGGCTTATCCCAGGGGCGCACTTGCCGCTCGGACCGCTTTATCCAGCGTTTACGTTTTTCCAAGAAATTGTGACATTACTTATTTTAGTGGCTGTTTTATGGGCGTTTTATCGCCGTTACATCGAAAAGCTTGTTCGTTTAAAACGCGATTTTAAGGCTGGGCTTGTCCTTATTTTTATCGGTGGACTTATGCTTTCCGTGTTGTTCGGTAACGGTATGGGCCGCATTTGGCATAATGAAGGGACGTCATGGAGCGAACCTGTCGCTTCTGCGATTGCGCTTGCGTTTAGTTGGGTAGGAGAAACAGGAGCTGCTGTATTGTTTTTTGTCGCTTGGTGGGTGCACTTGCTTATTTTATTAACGTTTTTAGTGTACGTGCCACAATCGAAACATGCGCATTTAATTGCCGGGCCGATCAACGTCTTTTTCAGCCGATTAACGCGGCCAAAACTTGAGAAAATCAACTTTGAAGACGAAACACAAGAATCGTTTGGTGTTGGTAAAATCGAAGACTTTAAGCAAACACAACTCATCGATTTATATGCCTGTGTGGAGTGTGGACGCTGTACAAACATGTGTCCAGCAACAGGGACAGGGAAAATGTTATCGCCGATGGATCTCATCTTAAAATTGCGCGACCATTTAACAGAAAAAGGGGCAGCCATTACATCGAAAGCGCCTTGGGTGCCGACGTTTGCGTTTGCGAATACAAAAGGAAACCAGCTTGCCTTCATGGCGCAAGGAATGCAAGAACAAGCGGCAACGATCGAACTGCCAAACTTAATTGGCGACGTCATTACAGAAGAAGAAATTTGGGCATGTACGACGTGCCGCAACTGTGAAGACCAATGTCCAGTCATGAATGAACATGTCGATAAAATTATTGATTTGCGTCGCTATCTTGTACTAACAGAAGGGAAATTAAATCCAGATGCGCAACGGGCGATGACGAATATTGAACGCCAAGGAAATCCGTGGGGACTAAACCGAAAAGAAAAAGAAAACTGGCGCGAATTGCGTGAAGATGTGCGCATTCCGACAGTAAAAGAAATGCAAAAAGCAGGGGAAGAATTCGAATATTTATTTTGGGTTGGTTCGATGGGTTCGTTTGATAATCGAAGCCAAAAAATTGCGTTAGCTTTTGCGCGTTTATTAAATGAAGCGGGTGTGAAATTTGCGATTTTAGGCAACAAGGAGAAAAACTCCGGCGATACGCCACGCCGTTTAGGAAATGAATTTTTATTCCAAGAACTAGCAACGGCCAATATTGAGGAGTTTGAAAAAGCAGGTGTGAAAAAAATTGTGACGATTGACCCTCATGCGTATAACACATTTAAAAATGAATATCCAGATTTCGGTTTTGAAGCGGAAGTATATCATCATACAGAGTTGCTAGCAAAGCTTGTGGAGGAAGGGCGCCTCGTTCCGAAATATGAAGTGAACGAAGTCGTGACGTTTCACGATTCATGTTATTTAGGCAGATATAACGACGTATACGATGCACCACGTCAAATTTTGAAGGCGATTCCGGGCGTGAAACTTGTTGAAATGGCACGCCATCGCGAGACAGGCATGTGTTGTGGTGCAGGCGGTGGATTAATGTGGATGGAAGAAACGACGGGCACGCGCATTAACGTGGCGCGCACAGAACAAGCGCTTGAAGTGAATCCGACAGTTATCAGCTCTGGCTGTCCGTACTGTTTAACGATGCTTTCGGATGGAACGAAAGCAAAAGAAGTAGAAGAGAAAGTCAGTACGTATGATGTGGCGGAGCTGTTAGAAAAAGCTGTATTTGGTCCTGTTCATTAAAAATTCTAAAAAAAATAAATAGTTTTATTTTTAAGATATTTTCAGTATAATGAAAGCAACAGGAAGGTGTACGATTTTCGTGCGCCTTCTTTGCCCGTCCATTGTTGAACGAGCGTTCGCTCAATATTTTTGAAAGGGCTTTCTTATGACGAAAAGGGGGAGAAACATGGGAAAAACGGTCATTGTTAGCGGGGTACGCACGCCATTTGGGAAATTCGGAGGAAGTTTAAGTGCATTGAGCGCAGCACAACTTGGAGGCATTGCGATCAAAGAAGCGTTAGTGCGCGCAAATGTGAATGCAGAACATGTCGATGAAGTCGTATTTGGTACCGTATTGCAAGGTGGACAAGGGCAGCTTCCATCGCGGCAAGCGGCCAGAGAAGCAGGTATTCCATGGGAGACGAAAACAGAAACGATCAATAAAGTATGTGCCTCTGGTATGCGCAGTGTCACGCTTGGCGATCAAATGATTCGCGCAGGTGATGCGGACATCATCGTGGCTGGTGGAATGGAATCGATGAGCAATGCGCCGTATATGTTGCCGAAAGCGCGTTGGGGGTTGCGCATGGGCGATTCAACAGTAAAAGATTTAATGGTGTATGACGGACTCACATGCAGCTTCACAGGTGTGCATATGGGCATTTACGGAAGTGAAACAGCGAAAGAATTAGGTATTACGCGCGAAGAGCAAGACCGTTGGGCGTATCGTAGCCATCAATTAGCGATTGCGGCGATCGAAAGCGGAAAGCTAGCAGAAGAAATCGTCCCTGTTGCCATTCCGCAACGAAAAGGAGAACCGATTACGGTAGCGATTGATGAATCACCACGAAAAGATACATCGCTTGAAAAATTAGCAAAACTTGCGCCCGTGTTTGATCCAACAGGCACGATTACAGCAGGAAATGCGCCGGGCGTAAATGATGGGGCAGCCGCGCTCGTATTAATGAGCGAAGAGCGTGCGCAAAAAGAAGGGCTTACTCCGCTTGCGACGATTGTTGCTCATACGGCCATTGCGGTCGAGGCAAAAGATTTCCCAAAAACGCCAGGCATCGTCATCAATGAATTGTTGCGTAAAACAGGAAAAACCGTACATGACATTGATTTATTTGAAATTAACGAAGCGTTTGCGGCGGTCGCTTTAGCAAGTATGAAAATTGCCGATTTACCGGAAGAAAAAGTGAACGTCAACGGTGGTGCGATCGCGCTCGGGCATCCGATCGGAGCGAGTGGGGCGCGCATTATTATTACGTTAATTCACGAATTAAAACGCCGTGGTGGCGGCACTGGCATCGCAGCGATTTGCAGCGGTGGCGGTCAAGGGGACGCAATCATGATTGAAGTTCATTAATGGGGGATGGGAAGATGAAAAAAGTGATGGTTGTTGGCGCTGGTCAAATGGGATCAGGCATTGCCCAAGTGTGCGCAACGGCAGGATATGATGTCATTTTAAACGATGTGAACGAAGAGCGCGTGCAATGGGGGCTTAACAATATTAAAAAAAGCATCAATAAATTCGTTGAAAAAGGATCGTTAAGCGAGCAACAGCGCGATGAAGCGATGAGCCGCATTCGCACATCGACCGATTTGCGCGATGGAAGCGATGTGGATATCGTGATCGAAGCGGTCGTTGAACATATGGATGTGAAAACAGCGTTATTTGCACAACTAGATGAAATCACACCTCCGCATGCCATTTTAGCAACAAACACGTCCTCATTACCGATCACAGAAATTGCCGCAGCAACGAAACGACCAGAAAAAGTAATTGGCATGCATTTTATGAATCCGGTACCGGTCATGAAACTTGTAGAAATTATTCGCGGTCTCGCAACAGCTCATGAAGTGTATGAAGCGATCGAACAAATGACAAAAACGTTAGGAAAAGTACCGGTTGAAGTAAATGACTTTCCAGGATTTGTTTCCAATCGTGTATTAATGCCGATGATTAACGAGGCCATTTATTGTTTATATGAAGGGGTTGCGACAAAAGAAGCGATTGACGAAGTGATGAAGCTCGGGATGAATCATCCAATGGGACCGCTCACCTTAGCCGATTTCATCGGATTAGATACGTGTTTATACATTATGGAAGTGCTTCATGATGGACTTGGGGATGACAAATACCGTCCGTGTCCGCTTTTACGCAAATATGTGAAAGCGGGCTGGCTCGGAAGAAAAACGGGACGAGGATTTTATACGTACGAATAAAAGGAGTTGACAGCATGAATGTACATTTTACAGAAGAACAACAAATGATGCGTCAAATGGTGCGCGAGTTTGCGGAAAATGAAATTGCACCGTTTGTCGAGCGCATGGAGCGAGGAGAGTTTCCGCGCCCCATCCTTGAAAAAATGGCGGAGCTTGGCCTCATGGGCATTACCGTCCCTGAACAATATGGCGGTGCGGGAATGGACTTCACGTCATACATTATCGCCATTCATGAAATTTCAAAAGTAAGCGCAACCGTCGGGGTCATTTTATCGGTTCATACGTCCGTCGGTACAAACCCGATTTTATATTTCGGAACGGAAGAGCAAAAGCAAAAATATGTGCCGAAGCTAGCGCGCGGGGAATATTTAGGGGCGTTTTGTTTAACAGAACCAGGATCAGGTTCCGATGCGGCGAGCTTAAAAACGACCGCCATTCGCGATGGTGACCATTACGTATTAAACGGCTCAAAAGTATTTATTACAAACGGTGGCGAAGCGGATACGTACATCGTGTTTGCCCGTACAAATCCAGAAGAAAAGGGAAGCAAAGGGGTAAGCGCATTTATCGTTGAAAAACAGACGCCCGGTCTTGTTATCGGAAAAGACGAGAAAAAAATGGGGCTTCACGGTTCGCGCACGGTACAACTGTCGTTTGAAGATATGCGTGTGCCAGCAGAAAACTTGCTCGGTCAAGAAGGGGACGGATTTAAAATCGCGATGGCTAATTTAGATGTCGGGCGTATTGGCATTGCGGCGCAATCGCTCGGCATTGCCGAAGCAGCGTTGGAACATGCGGCGAGCTATGCGAAAGAACGCATTCAGTTCGGCAAGCCAATTGCCGAGCAACAAGGGATCGCCTTTAAACTAGCAGATATGGCAACGAATGTTGAAGCGGCCAAATTGCTCGTGTATCATGCTGCCTTTTTACGTACAAACGGCATGCCGTGCGGAAAAGAAGCATCGATGGCGAAGTTGTTTGCATCAAAAACAGCGATGGAAAACGCCATTGAAGCAATACAAATTTTCGGCGGAAATGGCTATACAGAAGACTATCCGGTCGAGCGGTTATTCCGCGATGCGAAAGTATGTGAAATTTACGAAGGAACGAGCGAAATTCAACGGCTTGTGATTAGTAAACATTTATTAAAGGGGATGGGAAAATGAATTTTCAACTAAGTGAAGAACATGAAATGATACGAAAAATGGTGCGCGATTTTGCGAAAAATGAAGTCGCGCCTACAGCGGCCGAACGCGATGAAGAAGAACGGTTTGATCGCGCCATTTTCAACAAAATGGCGGAGCTTGGCTTAACAGGCATCCCATGGCCAGAGGAATACGGCGGCATCGGGAGCGACTATTTAGCATACGTGATTGCTGTTGAGGAACTGTCAAAAGTGTGCGCATCAACAGGAGTAACGCTATCTGCTCACATTTCGTTAGCGAGTTGGCCCATTTATAAATTTGGGAC
Organism: Anoxybacillus dikiliensis; assembly: GCF_050613275.1. GTDB lineage: Bacteria > Bacillota > Bacilli > Bacillales > Anoxybacillaceae > Anoxybacillus. The sequence goes on along the minus strand of NZ_CP187112.1, from coordinate 2,679,434 downwards.
GGAGCAACAAAAACAAACGTATTTACGGGCATTAGCAACAGGTGAAAAGCTTGGAGCATACGGATTGTCCGAACCGGGGGCTGGTTCTGACGTGTCATCGATGAAAACGCGTGCCGTGCGCGATGGCGACCATTACGTACTAAATGGCTCAAAAGTATGGATTACAAACGGCGGCGAAGCGGAAATTTATATCGTTTTTGCGGTGACCGATCCTGAGAAAAAACATCGCGGCATTAGCGCATTTATTGTTGAAAAAGGAACGCCTGGGTTTTCGATCGGGAAAAAGGAGAAAAAGCTTGGCATTCGTTCATCGCCAACGACGGAGCTCATTTTTGAAGATTGTCGCATTCCGAAAGAAAATTTGCTCGGTCAAGAAGGAGAAGGATTTAAAATTGCGATGATGACGCTCGATGGCGGTCGAAACGGCATCGCGGCGCAGGCGGTTGGCATCGCGCAAGGCGCGTTAGATGCAGCGGTTGAATATGCGAAAGGGCGCGTTCAATTCGGTAAGCCAATCGCAGAACAACAAGGCATCGCTTTTAAACTAGCGGATATGGCAACAGCCATTGAAGCGGCGCGCTTACTAACATATCAAGCTGCATGGCTCGAATCAAACGGCTTACCGTACGGAAAAGAATCAGCGATGGCGAAATTGTTTGCAGGGGATACAGCGATGAAAGTCACCGTTGAAGCGGTACAAATTTTCGGCGGTTACGGCTATACGAAAGATTATCCAGTAGAACGCTTTATGCGCGATGCAAAAATTACGCAAATTTATGAAGGAACGCAAGAAATTCAGCGCATCGTTATTTCAAGAATGTTAACGAAATAGGAGTGATGTAATGAAGAAGCGTGAAGTGCCCGCGTCTGTGAAAGACGAACGGCTTGTGAAAAAAAGGCGCAATCAAATGATTAAAGGGGCAATTTCGTTATTTAAACAAAAAGGGTTTCACCAAACGACGACGCGCGAAATTGCCCGCGCTTCTGGCTTTAGCATCGGAACGTTATACGAATACATTCGCAAAAAGGAAGACGTTCTTTATTTAGTGTGCGACCGAATTTACGATGAAGTACGCGATCGCATGGAGCAAGCAATCGATACGACAAAAGGGGATTTAGACGGGTTAAAATTAGCGATTGATTACTATTTTCGCGTTGTTGACGAGCTGCAAGACGAGGTGCTCGTCATGTATCAAGAAGCGAAGTCGCTTGGCAAAGAATCGCTCCCGTACGTGTTAAACAAAGAATTGCAAATGGTGGCGATGTTTGAACATATTTTACGGCGCTGTGTTGACAACGGGGTATTTTCCCTTACAGAACAAGAAATTCAATTATTTGCACATAACATTTTCGTTCTCGGTCAAATGTGGGGGTTCCGTCGTTGGGCGTTGAAAAAAATGTATACGCTCGATGAATATATTGAATGGCAAACAAAGCTATTGCTTGAAGGCATTATGAAGCGGTAGCGAAAGGGGATGGGAGAAAGATGGCGCACATTTATCGTCCGAAACATCACGTTCGCTTTGTGACGGCATCGAGTTTGTTTGATGGACACGATGCGGCCATTAACATTATGCGCCGCATTTTACAAGCGAGTGGAGCGGAGGTCATTCATCTAGGGCATAATCGTTCAGTAGAAGAAATTGTGAACGCTGCGATTCAAGAAGACGTACAAGGGATTGCTGTATCTTCGTATCAAGGCGGACATATGGAATTTTTTAAATATATGTACGACTTATTGCAACAGCGGGGCGCTTCGCATATTCGCATTTACGGTGGCGGTGGCGGCGTGATTATTCCAAGGGAAATAAAAGAATTGCACGCGTATGGGATCGCTCGTATTTTTTCACCAGAAGACGGGCGGCGTTACGGGTTGCAAGGAATGATTAACATCATGATGGAAGAATGCGATTTCCCAACGGTCAGAGAAATAACAGATGAAGTCGAACGATTAGCAAACGGAGACGTTCAAGCGGTGGCGCGATTAATTACTGTGTGTGAAAATCGCGTAAACGATCATAGTGAAGTAGCCGCTGCGACAGAAGTTGCTTTACAACGAGTGAAGGCGATGGCAAAACGCGTCCCGGTAGTCGGTATTACGGGAACGGGTGGTGCTGGGAAAAGCTCGCTTACCGATGAGCTTGTACGCCGCTTTTTAAACGAAATTCCAGACAAAAAAGTAGCTATTTTGTCCGTTGACCCGACAAAACAAAAAACGGGCGGTGCGTTGCTTGGCGACCGCATTCGTATGAATGCGATTTCTTCGCCGCGCGTATATATGCGCAGTTTGGCGACGCGCAGTTCCCGTTCGGAATTGTCGCTTGCGATTCAAGATGCAATTGACGTTGTCAAAGCGGCAGGTTTTGATTTAGTCATTGTTGAGACGAGCGGGATCGGGCAAGGTGATGCAGCAATTAAAGATATTTGCGACATTGCGATGTATGTTATGACGAGTGAATTTGGCGCACCATCGCAACTTGAAAAAATTGATATGATCGACTATGCCGATCTCATCGTCATTAATAAATTTGAGCGCAAAGGGTCAGAAGATGCGAAGCGTCAAGTGCAAAAGCAATATCAGCGCAGCCATCAATTGTTTGATCGCGATGTGAGCGACATGCCGGTGTTCGGTACGATCGCTAGCCAATTTAACGATCCTGGAACGAATACGTTGTTTGTCGCATTAATTGATTTAATTAACGAACGAATGGGAACAAATTGGACGACGACGTTGCAAAAAGTGGATCATGTCGAAAAACAAAATGTGATCATTCCGAACGAACGGCGCCATTATTTGCGGGAAATTGCTGATACGATCCGACAATATCATAAACGCGTCAATGAGCAATGTGACATCGCTCGTCGCGTATTTCAGCTTGAAGGCGCCATCGAAACGATGAACGAGCGCCATGATGAACAAGCGGTGGCAGCTTTACAAGAGGCGAAGCGGACATATGAGGAAAAGTTAACGCCGGAGTCAAGAAAGCTGTTAGCATCATGGGAAGACGTGAAAAAGAAATATGCCGCAAAAGAGTTTGTGACGAAAGTGCGGGATAAAGAAATCGTCACCCCACTAACGACAAAAAGTTTGGCAGGTTTAGATATTCCAAAAGTAGCGTTGCCGAAGTTTAAAGATTACGGGGAAATTTTACGATGGCTTTATAAAGAAAACGTTCCGGGTGTATTTCCATTTACGGCTGGTGTATTCCCGTTTAAACGGCAAGAGGAAGATCCGAAGAGACAATTTGCAGGAGAAGGTACGCCAGAGCGGACAAATCGCCGCTTCCATTACTTATGCAAAGACGACCCGGCGAAACGGTTAAGTACAGCATTCGACTCCGTGACGTTATATGGGGAAGATCCGAATGAACGTCCAGACATTTTCGGGAAAATTGGTGAGAGCGGTGTAAGTGTTTGTACGTTAGATGACATGAAAAAGTTGTACAAAGGTTTCGATTTGTGCGATCCGCTCACGTCTGTATCGATGACGATTAACGGACCTGCGCCGATCATTTTAGCGATGTTTATGAATACAGCGATCGATCAACAAGTCGAAAAGAAAGAAGCCGAGCTTGGTCGGAAACTGACGCAAGAAGAATACGAACAAGTAAAAGCACAGACGTTGCAAACGGTACGTGGAACGGTTCAAGCGGACATTTTAAAAGAAGACCAAGGGCAAAATACGTGCATTTTCTCAACCGAATTTGCTTTGCGCATGATGGGCGATATTCAACAATATTTCATTGACAACCGCGTGCGCAACTACTATTCTGTTTCGATCTCAGGCTATCATATTGCCGAGGCGGGAGCGAACCCGATTACGCAATTGGCATTTACGCTTGCGAACGGTTTTACGTACGTCGAATATTATTTAAGCCGAGGTATGCATATTGATGACTTTGCGCCAAACTTATCATTTTTCTTCAGCAACGGCCTTGATCCAGAATATACAGTGATCGGTCGAGTAGCAAGACGCATTTGGGCGGTTGCGATGCGAGAAAAATACGGGGCGAATGAACGAAGCCAAAAGTTGAAATATCACGTACAAACATCAGGACGTTCGCTTCATGCCCAAGAAATTGATTTTAATGACATTCGCACAACGTTACAGGCGCTCATGGCGCTTCATGATAACTGTAACTCGCTTCATACGAACGCTTACGATGAGGCAATCACAACGCCGACTGAGGAGTCTGTTCGTCGCGCGATGGCCATTCAGCTCATCATTACAAAAGAGCACGGGTTGACGAAAAATGAAAACCCACTGCAAGGTTCATTCATTATCGAAGAATTAACAGATTTAGTTGAGGAAGCGGTGTTGAAAGAGTTTGAGCGTCTCGATGAGCGTGGCGGTGTGCTTGGCGCGATGGAAATGCAATATCAGCGCGGCAAAATTCAAGATGAATCAATGTATTACGAAATGAAAAAACATAGCGGGGAACTCCCGATTATTGGCGTAAACACATATTTAAATCCGAACGCAGCAGTCGAAGAAGAAATTGAAAGCTTGCAGCTCGCGCGTGCATCATATGAAGAAAAGCAGCTTCAACTCGAAAACTTACGCAAATTCCATGAAGAACATAAAGACGAAGTGGAAGAAGCGCTTGCGCGGTTAAAACATGTCGCGGTAAGCGGCGGAAACATTTTCGCCGAGCTGATGGAGACGGTAAAAGTCGCCAGCTTAGGACAAATTACAAAAGCATTGTATGAAGTCGGTGGACAATATCGTCGCAATATGTAATGTCGGGGAATGTCCCGACATTTTTTTTGGGCAACGCTCTAGCATAAAGTAAATGAATTTGTTTATAATGAATGGTATGGATTTTTGTTGTTTTCATACGTTGGAGAAAGGGAGTGCGGAAAGTGAGTTTGGAGCAATACTCTCAAGAACAATTGCGAGAGATGTCTTTCGTCGAACTTGCATATTTGCTATTGTGTGAGAAAAAGCAAACGGTATCTTTTCAAGAGATGGTCGAACAGCTAGTCGCGATTAAAGGATTATCTGAAAGCGAAGTGAGCGCGCGATTGGCGCAGTTTTATACAGATTTAAACGTCGATGGACGGTTTATTTGTATCGGGGAAACAGCTTGGGGCTTGCGCGCATGGTATCCATACGATCAAACAGAAGATGAAGCGGTACCTGTCGAGCGCGTCAAGAAGAAGAAAAAAGTGGCGGATGACTTTGATGACTTTGATGATATCATCGATGAAGATGAATTAGTATATGACGATTTAGATGAAGAACTATTAGACGATGAAGAGCTGTTAGACGATGATTTTGTATTAGATGAAGATGAAGAAGTGATCGACGATTTATTAGATGAAGAACTAGATTTAGATGATGCCCCGCTTGATGAAGAGTTAGACGTCGTCGATGAAGAATTAGAGTTAGAAGAAGATGAGGAATTATAACCTTGACTTTTTACATCGATATATGTAGAATTCTGTTTGGGCTCTTTTCATAGAGATACGTTCGCTCCCTTACATATTTGTAAGCGGAGCGTTTTTATTTTTCCCCGAATTCGCACACACTGTAACTATTCCAAATGAGTTGAGGGGGAAGGTTTGATGACGAAATATATTTTTGTAACAGGTGGCGTCGTTTCATCGCTTGGGAAAGGAATTACGGCTGCTTCACTCGGTCGATTATTAAAAAATCGTGGTTTGAAAGTAACGATTCAAAAATTTGATCCGTACATTAACGTTGACCCAGGAACGATGAGTCCGTATCAACACGGAGAAGTGTTTGTCACAGATGACGGGGCGGAAACAGACTTAGATTTAGGTCATTATGAGCGCTTTATTGACATTAACTTAAACAAATACAGCAACGTGACAACAGGAAAAATTTATTCGACCGTATTGAAAAAGGAACGCCGTGGCGACTATTTAGGTGGAACGGTACAAGTGATTCCGCACATTACAAATGAAATTAAAGAACGTGTGTTCCGAGCAGGTCGCGAAACGAATGCGGACGTCGTCATTACGGAAATTGGCGGAACGGTTGGCGACATCGAATCTCTTCCGTTTTTAGAAGCGATTCGTCAAATTAAAAGCGATGTTGGTCGCGACAATGTGATGTACATTCATTGTACGCTTGTGCCGTACATTAAAGCGGCAGGTGAGATGAAGACGAAACCGACGCAACATAGCGTGAAAGAGTTGCGTAGCCTAGGCATTCAGCCAAACGTCATCGTCGTGCGCACAGAAATGCCGATGTCTCAAGATATGAAAGATAAAATTGCTTTATTCTGTGACATTGATCCGAAAGCGGTCATTGAAGCGCGCGATGCCGATACGTTATACGCTGTACCGCTCATGCTTCAAGAACAAAAATTAGACCAAATCGTGTGTGAACATTTAAAACTAAACTGCAAAGAAGCGGATATGACAGAATGGATCGCACTCGTTGAAAAAGTGCGCAACTTATCAAACAAAACAACGATTGCGCTCGTTGGAAAATACGTTGAGCTTCAAGATGCGTACATTTCTGTCGTGGAAGCGTTGCGTCATGCAGGGTATGCGTTTGATGCGGATATAGACATTCGTTGGATTAACTCAGAGCATGTCGACCGCGACAATGTGGCGCAGTTGCTTCAAGGAGTGAACGGTATTCTCGTTCCGGGCGGATTTGGCGACCGTGGAATTGAAGGAAAAATTGAGGCGATTCGCTATGCGCGTGAGCAACGCATTCCGTTCCTTGGCATTTGTTTAGGCATGCAGTTAGCATCTGTGGAGTTTGCTCGTCATGTCGTTGGGTTAAAAGATGCCCATTCAGCGGAAATTAATCCAAACACACCACATCCGATTATCGACTTATTGCCAGAACAAAAAGACATCGAAGATTTAGGTGGAACGCTTCGTCTCGGCTTGTATCCGTGCAAGCTCGTTGAGGGAACGAAAGCATACGAAGCATATCAAGATGAGGTCATTTATGAGCGCCATCGCCATCGTTATGAATTCAACAATGAATATCGCACAATGATGGAAGAAAATGGTTTTGTTTTTTCAGGAACAAGCCCAGATGGCCGTCTTGTAGAAATTATCGAGTTGAAAGATCATCCGTGGTTTGTCGCGGCGCAGTTTCATCCGGAATTCACATCTCGTCCGACGCGCCCGCAACCACTTTTCCGCGAATTTATTCGCGCATCGCTAGAAAAATAATAGAGGATGTCCGCTATGGGCATCCTCTTATTCATATTCGTTCACAATTTCTTTTGTCATCAGCACTAAACTATGATAAGCGAACAAAGCGGCGACTGCCGAAGGGAAGCCGATACGTGTGCCATCTTCTGTTGGAACGAGGGGCTGTTTTAAACATAAATCAATATGCACATCGACGTAGTCAACGAGCGACGGTTTCGTTTCCTCAGCGATAGATGACATACCGATCGTCCATATGTTTTGTTCGTGAAGCTGTTTGGCGATGCGAATCGCTTCTTCATTCGTACAAAAGCGCGAAACGATGAGCACGCGGTCAGCGGTTGTTACTTCGTTTATGTTTAGCAGTTTAACGTTCGGCAATTTTTCAGCCCCATGTAGCGCTTCAGCAACGACAGCTTCCATTTCGTCGATTCCGTAAACAAAAATGGTACCGTCGCTAATGATCGCTTGGGCAAATAAGCGGGCAGCATCTTCAAACTGCTCCTCTTCTTGCGCGCTTATTCGCTGAAACACACCTGCGAGCTGCGTCGATAATATTTTTAACATGATTCATCTCCTTTTCATGCGACTAATCGTTTGTTGTTCATTATATTAAAAAATAAAAAAATGATCAAAATTCGAACAGCAAGCAGGATAAATGGTAAAAATTTCGAAATAATGATACGATAATAAAAATAGGAATGTTACATATGAATAAAGAGAAAATAGAGGTGTTTACCATGGCGGGGAAGATTTTAATTGTGGACGACCAGTTTGGCATTCGTATTTTACTAAATGAAGTGTTTCAAAAAGAAGGATACGAAACGTACCAAGCGGCAAATGGCATTCAGGCGCTCGATATATTTGCGAAACATTCCCCTGATTTAGTGCTGTTAGATATGAAAATTCCGGGGATGGATGGGGTAGAAATTTTAAAGAGAATGAAACAGATGAACGAACATGTGAAAGTCATCGTGATGACCGCTTACGGCGAACTCGATATGATCCATGAAACGAAAAAGCTTGGTGCACTAACCCATTTTGCGAAACCTTTTGACATTGATGATATGCGTGATGCAGTGAAAAAATATATTGGTTAACCGTTGACAGCTTTTTGAACTTTTTTCACAAAGTTTCGTTCGTTTCGGTGAATAATGTTGATGTGTGGAAACAAAGTTTGTTATTCTTATAATGTACATACTATTCGATGTCGTCTTGTATAAAATTGTCGTATTTTGGTCATTGTACATGTGAAAGGCGCTTTCGGATAGTGAATAATGGCTACATTTAAGGAGGATTTAGCGATGCCTTTAGTTTCGATGACGGAAATGCTTAAACAAGCATTGGCAGGCAAGTATGCAGTCGGTCAATTCAATATTAACAACTTAGAATGGACACAAGCCATTTTAGCAGCGGCGGAAGAAGAAAAATCTCCTGTAATCCTTGGCGTGTCTGAAGGAGCAGCTCGCTACATGGGCGGCTTCAAAACGATTGTGAACATGGTGAAAGGATTAATGGAAGACATGAACATTACTGTTCCTGTCGCCATTCATCTTGACCACGGTTCAAGCTTTGAAAAATGTAAAGCAGCGATTGACGCCGGATTTACATCAGTCATGATCGATGCATCACATCATCCGTTTGAAGAAAACGTTGAAATTACAACAAAAGTTGTTGAGTATGCTCATGCGCGTGGCGTATCCGTTGAAGCTGAGCTAGGAACAGTTGGCGGACAAGAAGATGACGTTGTTGCGGAAGGAATTATTTATGCAAATCCAGATGAGTGCGAAGAGCTTGTCAAGCGCACAGGCATTGACTGTTTAGCGCCAGCGCTCGGTTCTGTACACGGTCCATACAAAGGAGAACCAAAATTAGGATTTAAAGAGATGGAAGAAATTCGCGATCGTACAGGTGTACCGCTCGTTTTACACGGCGGAACAGGTATCCCGACAGAACAAATTCAACGTGCCATTTCCCTCGGTACATCTAAAATTAACGTGAATACAGAAAACCAAATGGCATTTACAAAAGTGGTGCGCGAAGTGCTAGCGAAAGATGCAAAAGTGTACGATCCGCGCAAATTCCTTGGCCCTGGCCGCGATGCGATTAAAGAAACAGTCATCGGCAAAATGCGCGAATTCGGTTCTTCCGGCAAAGCGTTGTAATACAAGCCGCACCGTTTCAGCCTTGCTGAAGCGGGCGGTTTTGTTTCATTCCATTTTTGAAAGCGTTTAGGAGGTTGAAAATTATGAAATTTTTTATTGACACGGCAAATATTGATGAAATTCGCCAAGCCCATGAACTAGGTATTTTAGCGGGAGTAACAACAAATCCAAGCCTCGTCGCAAAAGAAAACGTATCGTTCCACGATCGTCTTCGTGAAATTACTTCGCTCGTCTCCGGTTCCGTTAGCGCCGAAGTGATCGCAACCGATGCAGAAGGAATGATTGCAGAAGGGGAAGAATTAGCGAAAATCGCACCAAACATTACAATTAAAGTGCCGATGACGCCAGAGGGACTAAAAGCAGTAAAAGTGTTTAGTGAAAAAGGAATTAAAACGAACGTCACGCTTATTTTTAGCGCGAACCAAGCGCTGTTAGCAGCGCGTGCTGGTGCGACATACGTGTCACCGTTTTTAGGTCGTTTAGATGATATCGGTCATAACGGTTTAGACTTAATTGAAACGATTGCGAACATTTTTGCCATTCACGACATTGATACAGAAATTATCGCCGCATCTATTCGTCACCCACAACATGTGACAGAGGCAGCATTAAAAGGTGCACATATTGCAACAGTACCTTACAACGTGCTTATGCAACTATTTAAACATCCGCTTACAGACCAAGGCATCGAAAAGTTTTTAGCAGACTGGAATAAAGCAAACCAAAAATAATGATTTAGCAGTTTTCCGTTGCGTTCTAGGACTTGCTTTGCGAGAAGGGAGACACATATGGAAAAGTTAAAAATTGTTGGCGGTGACCTCCTTCAAGGCTCCGTGCGCATTAGCGGGGCGAAAAATAGCGCCGTCGCGCTTATTCCAGCCGCTATTTTAGCAAACTCACCTGTAGTCATTGAAGGGTTGCCGAACATTTCAGACGTTCATGTGCTAGGGCAATTAATTGAAGAAATTGGCGGTACATTTCATTTTGACGAAAACGAAGTCGTCATTGACCCGTCGCATATCGTTTCCATGCCTTTGCCGAACGGAAAAGTGAAAAAATTGCGCGCGTCATATTACTTGATGGGCGCGATGCTCGGACGTTTTAAAAAAGCGGTCATCGGTCTTCCGGGTGGGTGTCATCTCGGTCCGCGTCCGATCGACCAACACATTAAAGGATTCGAGGCGCTCGGGGCGAAGGTGACAAATGAACAAGGGGCGATTTATTTACGGGCGGAAGAGCTGCGTGGTGCGCGTATTTATTTGGACGTTGTCAGCGTTGGAGCGACGATTAACATTATGTTAGCTGCCGTTCTAGCAAAAGGGAGAACAATAATTGAAAACGCGGCAAAAGAGCCAGAAATTATTGACGTTGCGACGTTGTTGACGAACATGGGCGCACGCATTAAAGGCGCAGGAACGGACGTCATTCGCATTGACGGAGTGGAACAGTTGCACGGTTGCCGCCATTCCATTATTCCGGATCGCATTGAAGCGGGAACGTATATGATTATCGGTGCAGCCATGGGGAGAGAAATGATTATTGACAACGTCATTCCGCAGCATTTAGAAGCAGTCATTGCAAAAATGCGAGAAATGGGTGTCGTTGTCGAAACGAGCGATGACCAAATTTTTATTGCGACGAAAGATCATCTTCGGGCCGTCGATATTAAAACGCTCGTTTACCCCGGCTTTCCGACCGATTTACAACAGCCATTCACTTCACTATTAACGAAAGCGTCTGGGACGAGCATTGTGACAGATACGATTTATAGCGCCAGATTTAAACATATCGATGAATTGCGGCGCATGAACGCCAATGTGAAAGTCGAAGGACGTTCAGCCATTATTACAGGTCCATCACGACTACAAGGAGCGAAAGTTCGTGCAACCGATTTGCGTGCAGGTGCAGCGCTTGTCGTCGCCGGATTAATGGCCGAAGGGATTACAGAAATTACAGGATTAGAACATATTGATCGCGGCTACAGCAACTTAGTTGACAAACTTGTCAACCTTGGCGCTACAGTTTGGCGTGAACAAATGACAGAACAAGAAATCGAGCAACTGAAGAACACATAATGCACCAAAGGGGAGAGGGAGAAACGATGGAAAGAAGTTTATCGATGGAACTTGTCCGTGTCACAGAAGCTGCTGCATTAGCTGCAGCCCGCTGGATGGGGCGCGGGAAAAAAGACGAAGCAGATGAAGCTGCCACGTCTGCGATGCGCGACGTATTTGATACGATTCCGATGAAAGGAACAGTCGTCATCGGTGAAGGGGAAATGGACGAAGCACCGATGCTATATATTGGGGAAAAGCTTGGCAACGGTTACGGTCCGCGTGTTGATGTGGCGGTTGATCCGCTTGAAGGAACGAACATTGTCGCTTCTGGTGGGTGGAACGCGTTAGCAGTCGTCGCTGTGGCGGATCACGGCAATTTGCTTCATGCGCCAGATATGTACATGGACAAAATTGCGGTTGGCCCAGAAGCGGTCGGCATGATCGACATTAACGCTCCCATTATCGATAATTTAAAAGCAGTTGCTAAAGCGAAAAATAAAGATATTGAAGACGTTGTGGCGATCATTTTAAATCGTCCGCGTCACGAGCGCATCATTGCGGAGTTGCGCGAAGCAGGAGCGCGCATTAAGCTTATTAATGACGGTGACGTTGCCGCAGCGATTAATACAGCGTTTGACCATACAGGTGTAGACATTTTATTTGGGTCAGGAGGCGCTCCAGAAGGGGTGTTAGCTGCTGTGGCGCTCAAATGTCTCGGTGGGGAAATACAAGGGAAGCTATTGCCACAAAACGATGCGGAACTAGAGCGATGCAAAAAAATGGGGTTAGATGTAAACCGTGTATTGCGCATGGAAGATCTCGTAAAAGGGGACGACGCCATTTTTGCAGCAACGGGTGTAACGGACGGAGAATTGTTGCGTGGTGTGCAATTTAAAGGAACATACGGCGAGACGCACTCTGTTGTCATGCGCGCAAAGTCAGGCACCGTTCGTTTCATCGAAGGGCGTCATAGCTTAAAGAAAAAGCCGAACCTCGTCATTAAATAATCGCGAGATGCGCGAACTTTTCGCGCTCTCGCTCTTTTTCTATTGATTGACAACATAAAAAAAGGGTAAAATAGTCATGTTATGTTTCTTCTCGTCATCATCTTTTCGTCTTCGCTGTTTCCATCCAAAAGAGCAATTCATGAAAATTAAATAAAAGAGTGGTGTAAGTATGGAGTTAGGAGATTTAACGATTGCAACGCTAGAAAATATGACGATTAAAGAGCTATATGAATTAGCTCGCCAATACAAAATTTCATATTACAGTAAACTGACAAAAAAAGAATTGATTTTTGCCATTTTAAAAGCGCGCGCTGAACAAGACGGCCTCTTTTTCATGGAAGGCGTGCTTGAAATTATTCAATCAGAAGGATTTGGCTTTTTGCGTCCAATTAACTATTCCCCTAGTTCGGAAGATATTTATATTTCCGCATCGCAAATTCGCCGCTTTGATTTGCGCAACGGTGATAAAGTATCGGGAAAAGTGCGCCCGCCAAAAGAAAATGAACGATATTTCGGCTTACTGCACGTTGAGGCAGTAAACGGTGAAGACCCAGAAATTGCAAAAGAACGCGTTCACTTCCCGGCGCTCACACCGCTTTATCCGAACCGACAAATGAAACTAGAGACGACACCAGACAAGCTATCTACTCGCCTCATTGATTTGATTGCTCCGATCGGATTCGGTCAGCGCGGTTTAATTGTCGCTCCTCCGAAAGCGGGAAAAACGATGTTGTTAAAAGAAATTGCCAACAGCATTACAACAAATCATCCAGATGTTGAACTGATCGTTTTGCTTATTGATGAGCGCCCAGAAGAAGTGACAGATATTGAACGTTCTGTATCGGCGGATGTCGTCAGCTCCACGTTTGATGAAGTGCCGGAAAACCATATTAAAGTGGCAGAGCTTGTGCTTGAACGTGCGATGCGCCTCGTTGAACATAAGCGTGATGTCGTTATCTTAATGGATAGTATTACGCGTTTAGCGCGCGCATACAACTTAGTCATTCCTCCAAGCGGACGTACGTTATCGGGAGGAATTGACCCGGCCGCATTCCATCGTCCGAAACGGTTTTTTGGAGCGGCGCGCAACATTGAGGAAGGTGGTAGTTTAACGATTTTAGCTACCGCCCTTGTCGATACAGGTTCGCGCATGGATGATGTCATTTATGAAGAATTTAAAGGAACAGGAAATATGGAGCTTCATCTCGATCGTTCATTAGCGGAAAAACGCATTTTCCCTGCCATCGACATTCGTCGTTCTGGCACGCGAAAAGAAGAGCTATTAATTCCGAGAGAGCATTTAGAAAAATTATGGGCGATTCGTAAGACGATGTCGGATACCCCAGACTTTATTGAGCGATTTATCCATCGATTAAAGCAAACGAAAACGAATGAAGAGTTTTTTGCGATGTTAGATGAAGAGTGGAAAGCAGCCGGAAATTTGAAACGGTTATAAATGGATAGTTGCAAAACAGTCATACGATTGTTATAATTTTATCATGTGTGTTTTTCATTGCATATAAACTCTGTTTCGAAAAGATTCAGGGCGGAAGGAGATGAAATGAGATGAAAGCAGGAATCCATCCAAACTATAAAAAAGTGATGGTTAAATGCGCGTGTGGGAACGAGTTTGAGAGCGGTTCTGTGAAAGACGAAGTGCGCGTAGAAATTTGCTCAGCGTGCCACCCATTCTACACAGGACGTCAAAAATTCGCTTCTGCTGCAGGACGTGTTGATAAATTTAACAAAAAATACGGCCTTAAGTAATCCGTATGTCATGAAAACAGGCAAGCGAACTTTTTTCACTTGCCTGTTTTTTTCGTGAAAGTATGAAAGAGAGGGGTCGCCCTGATGTATGTTATGAAGCAATCCGGCTGGCTAGAAGTCATTTGCGGTAGCATGTTTTCGGGAAAATCGGAAGAACTGATTCGCCGTGTACGTCGCGCACAGTTTGCGAAACAAGAAGTGAAAGTGTTTAAGCCAGCGATCGATAATCGATATAGCGAAGAAGCTGTCGTTTCCCATAATGGAACATCTGTTATCGCTATTCCTGTGTCATGTGCATCAGACATTCGAAAGCACTTGACAACGCAGACAGACGTTGTCGCGATTGATGAAGTACAATTTTTTGATGAACATGTCGTTGATGTTGTTCAACAGCTCGCCGATGAAGGATATCGCGTCATCGTAGCAGGTTTAGATCAAGATTTTCGCGGCGAACCGTTCGGACCTGTTCCAACGCTGATGGCGATCGCTGAATCGGTGACAAAGCTACAAGCTGTTTGTACTGTTTGCGGTTCCCCTGCATCGCGCACACAGCGGCTCATTAATGGGCGTCCAGCATCTTACCACGATCCCGTCATTTTAATCGGAGCCAGCGAATCGTACGAACCACGTTGCCGCCATCATCATGAAGTGCCTGATCATCCAAAGAAAAATAAAGCATGTAAAGAAACGGTCACTCGTCCATAAGGGCGAGTTTTTTCATATGATCGTTTATGATATAATGAAAAGTCGAGGTGAGAAAAATGTTCGATCGTTTACAAGCGGTAGAAGCCCGTTATGAAAAATTAAATGAACTATTAATGGATCCAGATGTGTTAAATGATCCGAAAAAGTTGCGTGATTACTCAAAAGAGCAATCGGATTTAGCTGAGACTGTCCAAACGTATCGTGAATATAAAACGGTGCGTGAGCAGTTGGCGGATGCGAAAGCGATGCTTGAAGAAAAGCTCGATCCAGATATGCGCGACATGGTAAAAGAAGAAATTAGCGAACTAGAAGAGCGCGAAGAGCAACTTGTTGAAAAACTAAAAGTACTGTTGCTTCCAAAAGATCCGAATGACGATAAAAACGTTATTATGGAAATTCGCGGAGCGGCAGGGGGAGAAGAAGCGGCACTTTTTGCGGGCGATTTGTATCGCATGTATACGCGCTATGCCGAGTCGCAAGGATGGAAAACAGAAGTCATTGAAGCACATCCGACAGGACTTGGCGGCTATAAAGAAATTATTTTTATGATTCAAGGAAAAGGGGCATATTCGAAATTAAAATTTGAAAACGGTGCCCATCGTGTTCAGCGTGTACCAGAGACAGAATCAGGCGGGCGCATCCATACGTCAACGGCGACAGTCGCTTGCTTGCCGGAAATGGAAGAAATCGAAATTGAAATTAACGAAAAAGATATTCGTGTCGATACGTTTGCATCAAGCGGTCCGGGGGGACAAAGCGTCAATACGACGATGTCAGCCGTTCGTTTAACGCACATCCCAACAGGTATTGTCGTGTCTTGCCAAGACGAAAAATCGCAAATTAAAAATAAAGAAAAAGCGATGAAAGTATTGCGTGCGCGCATTTACGATAAATACCAACAAGAAGCGCGCGCGGAGTATGACCAAACGCGCAAACAAGCGGTCGGAACAGGAGATCGCTCCGAGCGCATTCGCACATACAACTTCCCACAAAACCGCGTCACCGATCATCGTATCGGATTGACGATTCAAAAACTTGATCAAGTGTTAGAAGGAAAGCTAGATGAAATTATTGATGCGCTCATTTTAGACGATCAATCGAAAAAATTGGAGCAAGCGAACAATGAGCAGTAAAATATATGAAGTCCTTCAATGGGCTTCTTCTTTTTTCCGAGAGCACGGCAAAGAAGAAACGGCTGCAGAATGGTTGTTGCGCCACCATTTGCACATGACGCGCGCGCAATTATTTGCTTCGTTGCGTGAACCAATCGATGAAACGAGCAAGCAAATGTTTATGGTAGACGTAAAAAAACATGCGCTTGAGCATATCCCGATTCAATATTTAATCGGGTATGAGCAGTTTTACGGACGAACATTTATCGTGAATGAACACGTACTCATTCCGCGTCCGGAAACGGAAGAGCTCGTCGCCCACGTGCTTGCGCGTACAACCGAGCAGCCCCTTCGCCTAGTTGACGTCGGAACAGGAAGTGGGGCGATTGCCATTACGTTGGCGTTAGAGCGGCCAACATGGCAAGTGTACGGCATTGATATTGCCGTCCGCTCGCTCGAAGTGGCTAAACAAAATGCCGAAAAGCTTGGCGCTTGCGTCCATTGGTTAGAAGGGGATTTACTTAAGCCGATCATCGAGCGTGGCATACAAGTTGATGTTGTCGTTTCTAATCCGCCATACATTCCAGCACACGACATTCCAACGTTATCGCCCATCGTGCAAAAAGAGCCGCTTCGAGCGCTCATCGGTGGCGAAGATGGTTTGTTGTTTTACCGCCGTTTGGCGCAGCAACTTCCTCACGTCGTTTCTGATCAATCACTGATTGCGTTTGAAATCGGTCACGGTCAAGGGCAAGCTGTCCAAGCGATGTTGCAACATGCATTTCCTTCTGCGCATGTCGATGTGATATGTGATATAAACGGCAAGGAGCGCATCGTCATTGCCAATCTCGCTTCCGAGTAACATCGGAAGCTTTTTTATATTTTTTTATTTTCATAGTTTATAACTCTTCTCCCCTGGTTACAATGCATAACAAGAAAGGGGAGGTAAACGATGAACAAATACGTTATCATTTTATATATGACGTTCGTGATGATTGGGGGCATTGTCACGATATATGGGGAACAAACAAAGGCGCAAAGCGATGTCGTGATCCCAAACGAAGCGGTACGATTGCGCATTTTAGCAAATAGCGATTCGCCAGAGGATCAAGCGTTAAAGCGTGCGGTTCGCGACGCAGTAAACGATCAAATTACAACATGGGTGAGCGACTTAACGTCATTTGAAGAAGCGAAACGAGTCATTGCCCAACATGTGCCAGACATTGAACAAACGGTCGCTCGCGTTCTTCATGAGAAGAAAAGCGATCAGACGTACAACGTGACGTTTAGACGCGTGTCATTTCCAACGAAAATATACGGATCATATATATATCCAGCAGGCGAGTATGATGCCGTATTAATTACGCTTGGCAAAGGGGAAGGAGCAAACTGGTGGTGCGTCTTGTTTCCTCCGCTCTGTTTTCTCGACTTTTCCACAGGTGAAGCGGTTCGTCCTGTGGAAAAGAAAATAGAGCAACAAGAACGAATGGATGAGCAACCGCTTGTCGTGGAAGACGAACAGCGAGTAGAAGTGAAATTTTTCGTTGCAGAAGTATGGAAAAAGCTCATTCAATAACATATCCACAAAATTATCAACAAAAACGAGAAACTTATTCACAATTTGTGGACAATTGTTGTTTGTTTTGTGTGAATCTTTTATACTCATTGAAGAAAAAAGTTGTAAAATGCGTGTGAAATGTTGATAAAAAAATAAGCGATTTGAATATTTATGAGGTGAAAACGTTGAAGACACATGTGTTTTTTGTGGATAAAAATGTGGATGATTTAAATACTTATCCACAGATTATAGAAGCCGCTTCGTATTTACAGCGAGGTGAACTTGTCGCATTTCCGACGGAAACGGTATATGGTCTTGGTGCGAACGCCATGTCCACAGCCGCTGTGGAAAACATCTTTGTCGCGAAGGGGAGACCGAGCGATAATCCACTTATTGTCCACATTGCGACAAAGGAGCAACTGCACGATATTGCCTGCGACATTCCTCCTGTCGCATATACGTTAATAGAGCATTTCTGGCCGGGGCCGCTCACGCTCGTTTTGCCGAAAAAGGATGCTGTCTCTCCACGTGTGACTGCCGGTTTGAACACGGTAGCCGTACGCATGCCGAATCATCCGATTGCGCTTGCGCTCATTCAGGCGAGCGGCTTGCCTATTGCTGCGCCAAGTGCGAATCGCTCCGGAAGACCGAGTCCGACGACAGCCAAACATGTGCTTGATGATTTAGATGGACGCATTGCGGCTATTGTTGATGGAGGGGCAACAGGCGTTGGGGTTGAATCGACGGTTATTGACTGCACGACAGCGATTCCGACGATTTTACGACCAGGTGGTGTAACAAAAGAGGACATTGAACAAGTGATCGGTGTTGTGGATATCGATCGTGCGCTTGTGGAAAAAGGGGCGGTGCCGAAATCTCCAGGGATGAAATATACACATTACGCCCCGAAAGCTCCGTTAGTCGTTGTACACGGCTCATCGTCATTTTTACAACAAATCGTAAATGAAAAACGAGCGATTGGACTAACTGTAGGGGTGTTGACGACGGAAGAACGACGTGATATGTATGAAGCTGATGTCGTTATTGCGTGCGGACGACGAAGCGATTTACGAACGGTTGCGAAACAGCTTTATGATGCGTTACGAACGTTTGATGAAACACATGTGGATTTCATTTATAGCGAGGCGTTTCCGAACGAAGGCATCGGGGCCGCTATTATGAATCGATTGCTAAAGGCAGCTGGTTATCAACAATTGATGGAAAAATGATGTCTAAACTCCTTAGGATGTGCATATGTTAACGTGAGGGCACGTCCTAAGGGGGCATTCGTATGGTTGGAGAAATCGTGACATTAGCGATGATGGCGTTTGCATTAGGGATGGATGCATTTTCGGTCAGCCTCGGCATGGGACTGCTTCGGCTCCGTCTGAAGCAAATTGTCTATGTTGGATTGACTGTCGGCTGTTTTCATGTGATCATGCCTTTAATTGGCATGGGGGTCGGGCGACTGTTATCTGTTCAGCTTGGACATATGGCGACATACATTGGTGGGGCGCTGTTGTTTATTCTCGGTATACAAATGGTCATCGCCTCCTTTCGTCATGAACAAGAGAATTGGTTGAGGCCGATCGGTATCGGTTTGTTTGTATTTGCATTTAGCGTCAGCCTTGACAGCTTTTCTGTCGGGTTGAGTTTAGGGATTTATGGGGTAGAAATAGCATTAGCGGTCATGGCGTTTGGATTGACGAGTATGATATTAACGTGGATGGGGCTGCTTCTTGGGCGTCGCTTTCAACGTTGGCTAGGTACATATAGCGAAGTATTAGGTGGAGCCATTTTGCTTTTGTTTGCTTGTAAACTGTTATTTCCGCTGTGAGCTGGGAATTTCCAGTTCTTTTTTTTCTTTTGTTTGGTCTATATTTTGTCCTACGGTTTGTTTTATAATAATAGTAAACATGTGGGAAATGATGAGAGGTGTACGTTGTGGACCAAACGAACGTTTTGTTTGTATGTACAGGAAATACGTGCCGCAGTCCGATGGCAGAAGCGTTGCTAAAGCATAAACAATTGCCGCATGTGCAAGTGAGATCAGCCGGCATTTTTGCGTTTGATGGGAGTGATGCTTCACAACATGCGAAAGCTGCGCTCGCTGAAAAAGGAATCCATATCGACCATCGTGCGACGTTATTATCGAAAGAACATATTGACTGGGCGACGTACATATTAACGATGACCGAAAGTCATAAACAACATGTGCTGTCGCGCTTTCCAGAAGCAGCAGGAAAAACGTTTACGTTAAACGAATTTCTCGGTGACGCTAAAGATGTCATCGATCCATTCGGCGGTTCGATCGATGTGTACCGTCAAACGCGCGATGAGCTCGAGCAAGCGATTGAAAAGCTACATGAAAAGCTATAAGGCAAGGGGGATGTATGATGGGGGGAAAATACACATTTAGCTTACAAAAAAAGCTAGCTATTTTTACAACGGTATTAGCAATCATTACGTATTCAACAAGTGCATTTTACATTTACGTACTGTACGATTACGTCAAGCAATGGCTTCCATTCGGAAAAAATATGTTTACAATTTTGACGTTATTACTCGGCATTTTTTGGTCAGGCGTGTTAGCGTATTTTGCAGCGCGCTTTATTACGAAACCGCTTTCTCAGCTCGAGCAAGCTGCGTTAAAAGCAGCGCAAGGTGAAATTGGACAAGATGTACCTGTGCCAAAGTCCGACGATGAAATTCGTTCACTGGCGCTTGCGTTTAATGACATGCTTGGAAACTTGCGCGAAATGGTGCGCAACATTCAACAAAATTTTGCTCATACAAATGAAAAGGTAGTGGAGATGACAAACGTTTCTCGGGTTGCGGCAGAACAAGCGGAAAACATCGCACGAACGATTGACGAAATTTCAAAAGGAGCAGACAATTCTGCCGTTGCAATGCAGACGACAGCGGAAGCAGTAGAAGATGTGTTAGCGATTGCGGGGAACGTCCAACAAAAAGCGATGCAGTCTGAAAAGCTATCGACCGACATGGTAACAACGCTTGAAGAAAGCCAACGAGTAATCGGTTCGCTCATCGTCGGCATTCAGCAATTGGCGAAAAGCAATGAATTTTCGCTCCATGTTGTCCAGCGTTTAGAAGATCATGCGAAAGAAGTCGGTCAAATTATTTCCCTCGTCGGAGATATCGCTGGACAAACGAATTTATTAGCGTTAAATGCTTCCATTGAAGCGGCGCGGGCAGGAGAGCATGGAAAAGGATTTGCGGTCGTTGCGGAAGAAGTAAGAAAGCTGGCAGATGAAAGCGCTAAAGCGGTACAAGGTATTTCTGAGCTCGTTCAAAACATTCAACATGAAGTAGCAAACGTCGTCCAACAAATTACAGAGCAAGTGAAGCAAGCGAATGACGAAGCGAGGAAAGGAAACGAAACAAATCAAGCGATCTCCCATATGAGTGCATCCATTCATGAAGTCGCAAATGCTGTAAAACAAATTGCCCAACTTGTCGATGAACAAATGAAATATATTCAGCAAACATCTGTTCAATCACAAGAAGTGGCAGCGATCGCCGAACAAACATCGGCTGGTGCGGAAGAAGTGACGGCGGCTACGCAAGAACAGACAGCTGTCATTGAAAGCATGCGCGAGCTGGCGACGGAACTTGGAGAACAAGCAGAAAAATTAAAACAAACGATTGCTCGCTTCCGTTTATAAGCATAATAAATGGTGAAAAGACCGTCTCGAATCGTTAAAATGAAAAGAGACGGTTTTTTCTTTACACAAACAAGGAGGGGTTTAAACGTGAAAGTAGCAATCGCATCAGACCATGGAGGCATTCGCATTCGTGAAGAAATTAAAAAATTAATGGATGAAATGGGCATCGAGTATACAGACTTCGGTTGTGAATGTGAAACGTCTGTTGATTACCCAGATTACGCGTTGCCAGTAGCAGAGAAAGTGGCGAATGGCGAATTTGACCGCGGCATATTAATTTGCGGAACAGGTATCGGCATGAGCATTGCGGCAAACAAAGTGAAAGGTATCCGTTGCGCACTCGTTCACGATGTATTTAGCGCAAAGGCGACGCGTGAACATAATGACAGCAACATATTAGCGATGGGGGAGCGCGTCATTGGACCGGGGTTAGCAAGAGAAATCGCGAAAGTGTGGCTTACTACACCGTTTGAAGGAGGACGTCACGAACAGCGTATTCAAAAAATTTCCACTTATGAACGTGCACAGTGAAGGTGGGAATGGCGTGATGGAGATGGAACAATGGCGCAATCAGTGGCAAACGGCGTTAGCTGAATTTCGTGCCCAAGTCCCGTTGACAGCAAACGATGTTGTCGTCATCGGATGCAGCACGAGCGAAGTCATCGGAGCGAAAATTGGGACGGCAGGAACGATGGATGTCGCAGCCATGTTGTTTCAAGAATTAAAACGATGGCATGATGAAACAGGGGTTCAGCTTGCGTTTCAATGTTGCGAACATTTAAACCGCGCGTTAGTTGTTGAGCGGAAAACAGCTATGGCAAAGCAGCTTGACATCGTAACGGTTATTCCTGTTCGCAACGCAGGTGGAGCGATGGCAGCGTATGCGTACACGCAACTGGCTGACCCTGTCGTCGTTGAACATATTCGCGCAGATGCGGGAATTGATATTGGTGCGACGTTAATTGGCATGCATTTAAAACATGTCGCTGTTCCTGTGCGGACATCCGTCAAGCAAATTGGGCATGCGGTCGTTACGTTTGCCAAAACGAGACCGAAATTGATCGGGGGCGAGCGAGCCGTATACTCACAAGAAAAGGCGAACAAATCATGTTCGATCGGTTAATTTTGTTCACTTTTTCATTTGAAAATGTGTTAAGATAAAAAAGAATATTCATAATTTAGGGGAGGATTGTCGATGAGTCGCTTGTCACAGCAAGATCCGAAAGTATTTCAAGCCATTCAAGATGAATTAAAACGACAACAAACAAAAATTGAACTGATTGCATCAGAAAACTTCGTTAGTGAAGCAGTAATGGAAGCGCAAGGATCGGTGTTAACAAACAAATATGCAGAAGGATATCCGGGACGTCGCTATTACGGTGGTTGTGAACATGTCGACGTCGTGGAAGAACTTGCGCGTGAACGTGCAAAACAATTGTTCGGAGCCGAGCATGCAAATGTTCAGCCGCATTCAGGGGCACAGGCGAACATGGCTGTCTATTTTACAGTTTTACAACACGGGGATACAGTGCTTGGCATGAATTTGTCGCACGGAGGGCATTTAACGCACGGAAGCCCGGTGAACTTTAGCGGTATGCAGTACAATTTCGTTGAATATGGTGTCGATCCGGAAACGCATCGCATTAACTATGATGACGTTCGCGAAAAAGCATTAAAACATAAACCGAAATTGATCGTTGCTGGGGCAAGCGCATATCCTCGCACGATTGACTTTGCGAAGTTCCGTGAAATTGCGGATGAAGTGGGCGCATATCTCATGGTTGATATGGCGCATATCGCGGGGCTTGTGGCGGCAGGTTTGCACCCGAATCCTGTTCCTTACGCCCATTTTGTGACGACAACGACGCATAAAACGTTACGCGGTCCGCGCGGAGGAATGATTTTATGCCAAGAGCAGTTTGCGAAACAAATTGATAAAGCGATTTTCCCAGGCATTCAAGGGGGCCCGCTTATGCACGTCATCGCCGCGAAAGCAGTCGCGCTCGGCGAGGCGTTACAAGATGACTTTAAAACATATGCCCAAAACATCGTGAACAATGCTAACCGTCTAGCCGAAGCCTTAACGGCCGAAGGGTTTACGCTCGTCTCTGGCGGCACAGACAATCATTTGTTGTTAATCGACTTACGTTCCATCGGCTTAACAGGAAAAGTCGCTGAAAAAGTTCTCGATGACATTGGCATTACGGTCAATAAAAACACGATTCCGTACGATCCAGAAAGCCCGTTCGTTACTAGCGGCATTCGCATCGGTACAGCAGCGGTGACAAGCCGCGGATTTGGGCTTGAGGAAATGGATGAAATTGCGCGCATCATCTCGCTTGCGCTCAAACATAAAGATGATGAGCAAAAATTAGAAGAGGCGCGCGAACGTGTTGCCGCATTAACTGAAAAATTCCCACTGTACGTATAAGGTGTCCATCGGGGCACCTTTTTCTTTAAATCGTAAGTTGAATCCTCGTTTGTTTTTATGTAAAATTTACAAGAATGCATATGAAAAAAGGGGCGACTGACATGAGTAAAGTGTACGTATTTGATCATCCGTTAATTCAACATAAGCTTACATACATTCGCGACAAACATACAGGAACGAAAGAGTTCCGAGAGCTTGTCGAAGAAGTGGCAACGCTTATGGCGTTTGAAATTACACGTGACTTGCCGCTTCAAGAAGTCGAAATTGAAACGCCTGTCAGCAAAGCAAAAGCGAAAGTAATCGCAGGGAAAAAATTAGGCATCATCCCGATTTTGCGTGCAGGAATCGGGATGGTAGACGGCATTTTAAAGCTCATTCCAGCTGCTAAAGTAGGTCATATCGGATTGTATCGCGATCCAGAGACGTTAAAGCCAGTTGAATATTACGTAAAGCTTCCGACAGACGTCGAAGAGCGCGACTTTATTGTTGTCGACCCGATGCTTGCGACAGGCGGATCGGCTGTCGAAGCGATCCATGCGCTAAAAAAGCGCGGCGCGAAAAACATTAAGTTTATGTGCTTAATTGCTGCACCAGAAGGGGTAGAAGCGGTGCAACAAGCGCATCCAGACGTCGACATTTACATCGCTGCGTTAGACGAAAAGCTAAACGATCATGGCTATATTGTTCCAGGTCTTGGCGATGCTGGAGACCGTCTATTTGGAACGAAGTAAGGTGAGCGTAATGGGAAAACGAAAAGTCATGACCATTTTCGGAACGAGACCGGAAGCCATTAAAATGGCTCCGCTCGTTTTACAATTGCAACAATACGAGGACATTGAGTCGATCGTTACCGTTACAGCACAACATCGACAAATGCTTGATCAAGTGCTTGATATTTTTGGCATTCAACCGCATTACGATTTAAACATTATGAAAGAGCGTCAAACGCTTGTCGATATTACGACAAGAGCGCTTGCTGGCTTAGACGACGTCATGAAAAAAGTAAAGCCTGACATCGTGCTCGTCCACGGCGACACGACAACGACATTTGTCGCTAGCCTTGCCGCGTTTTACAACCAAATTGCTGTTGGGCACGTAGAAGCGGGATTAAGAACGTGGAATAAATACTCGCCGTTTCCAGAAGAAATGAATCGCCAATTAACCGGGGTATTAGCTGATTTACATTTTGCACCGACAGCGAAAGCGGCGGAAAATTTACGAGCAGAAAACAAGCGAGGCGACACCATTTTTATTACCGGCAACACCGCGATTGACGCGTTAAAAACGACGGTGCGCGATACGTATACCCACCCGATTTTAGAAAAGGTAGCGGGAAGCCGCATGATTTTACTGACGGCGCATCGCCGCGAAAACCTCGGTGAACCGATGCGCAACATGTTCCGGGCGATTAAACGGCTCGTAGACGATTACCGCGACGTTCAAGTTGTTTATCCCGTTCATTTAAATCCGGTCGTTCGCGAATTGGCGAATGATATATTAGGAGACGATGAACGCATTCATTTAATCGAGCCGTTAGATGTCGTAGATTTCCATAACTTCGCAGCCCGTGCATATATGATTTTAACCGATTCAGGCGGCGTTCAAGAAGAAGCGCCTTCCCTCGGCGTGCCTGTCCTCGTGTTGCGCGATACGACAGAGCGTCCGGAAGGGATCGAGGCGGGAACGCTAAAATTAGCTGGAACGGACGAACAAACGATTTACAAGTTAGCTAGCGAGCTACTGACGGACGAAAAAGCATATGACCAAATGGCGAAAGCGTCAAATCCGTACGGTGACGGATGGGCATCAAAGCGGATTGTCGAAGCGATTCGTTATTATTTCGGGCAAAGCGATGTTCCACCGACGCCATTTCAACACGAAAAAGGGATGTGATGACGCATCCCTTTTTTCTACCAAAAATTTTCCCTACTTTTGTGACCGAACGCATTGACATCACGTTTTCACTATTGTATGCTTACAAAGGGATAAGGATAACCTTTTTAAAAATACAGTAAATTCTGAAAATGAAAAGTGAGGCTTTCGTATGCGACAACGTGAGCGCCATCCGTTTCGAGCAATCGGTTTGATGACGGCCATTTCGTCTCAACTTGTCGGGTCCGTCTTAGTTGGGATTTTTGGAGGACGTTTTGTCGACGAACACTTTAGTACTGAACCGCTCTTTCTGATTGTCGGTTTGTTGCTCGGGTTAGCGGCTGGTGTTTATGCGATGATTCGCCTCATTCGCTCATTTTTTTCAGGAGAGGAAAAATGAACGAACTACAGCGACATTGGCGACGTCACAAATCATACATACTATATTTGTTGGCCGTTTATGTGCTTGGCTGGGCGTTTACGCCGTATTCGCAAGCGTTTTCAAGTTTGCTTCTCGGAACGATCATCAGCTTATATAACGGTTGGACGATGGTGCGGAAAGTGGAGCGATTTGGACAAGCGGTTGCGTCTGGACAAAAAGCGCGTTCACTTGGCATGATGTCGCGTATGGCAGCGGCAGCGCTTGCCGTATTTATTGCTTTTCGTTGGCCTGAACAGTTTTCTATCGGATGGATCGTAGTGGGATTAATGACATCTTACATTGTCATTATAATAGATTTCTTTTTTCAAAATACAAAAGGGGAAGAGAGGTGAGTACAAGATGCATCACGAAGCTCCTTTATACACGCTGTTTGGCTTAACGTTTAACTTAGCCAACGTATTAATGATTACGGTTACATCCGTCATTGTGTTTGTCATCGCTTTATTGGCAACGCGCAACTTGTCGATGAAGCCAACAGGTATGCAAAATTTTCTAGAGTGGGTCATGGATTTTGTCAAGGGGATTATTAAAAGTAACATGGATTGGAAGACAGGTGGGCGTTTCCACATGCTCGGCATGACGCTCATCATGTACATTTTCGTAGCCAATATGCTCGGTCTTCCATTTTCTGTTGTGATTGACAATAAGTTATGGTGGAAATCACCGACTGCTGACCCGGTCGTTACGCTGACGTTGGCAACGATGGTTGTGGCGTTATCCCACTATTATGGCATTAAGTTAAATGGCTTTAAAGAATACGCCAAAGGGTTCGTCAGCCCGATGCCAATTTTATTCCCGTTAAAAATTATTGAAGAGTTTGCGAATACGTTAACGCTCGGTCTCCGTTTATACGGAAATATTTTTGCGGGCGAAATTTTATTGGCGCTTTTAGCGGGAAGTTTAGCGACAGGAGTCGGCGGAACGATTGCGGCGATTATTCCGACGCTCGCATGGCAAGGCTTCAGTATTTTCGTCGGCGCGATCCAAGCGTTTATTTTCACAATGTTAACAATGGTTTATATGGCGCACAAAGTGAGTCATGACCATTAATTTTCATACACATTCATTTCAACATAAAAAATTGAAGGAGGACTTTTCAAATGGGTGTATTAGCAGCTGCAATTGCAATTGGTTTAGCGGCACTTGGTGCTGGTATTGGTAACGGTTTAATCGTATCTCGCACGGTAGAAGGAATCGCACGTCAACCAGAGGCGCGCGGTATGTTACAAACAACAATGTTCATCGGGGTAGCGTTAGTCGAAGCGATTCCGATCATCGCGGTCGTTATCGCGTTCATGGTTCAAGGTCGCTAAAGATGAGCGCTCGTTCGAAACGAGCTGTAACTGCATACGGAAACGAAACTCGTTCAACAATGGCGAAGATCATTCCATGAGAACCTTCGCCATTCCTTTATGTTCGTACGCACACGTTCCGATCGATATTCGGGCGATTTTTGAAGGGAGTGAAACGCGCGGTGGTAAACATGTTTGTATTAGGCGCTGGTGGACATGGGTTCAACGGCGGTGATATCGCATTCCAATTAATCATGTTCCTCTTGCTCATGTTCTTGCTTCGCAAATATGCATTCGGTCCGTTAATGGGCGTCATGAGACAACGTGAAGAGCATATTGCGAACGAAATCGAGCAAGCAGAAAAACATCATCAAGAAGCGAAAAAGCTTGCAGAAGAGCAACGTGAATTAATGAAAAAATCGCGTCAAGAAGCGCAAGCGCTTATTGAAGAAGCACGTAAGCTTGGTGAAGAGCAAAAAGAGCAAATCATTCAAGCGGCACGCGCTGAAGCGGAGCGCTTAAAAGAAGCAGCGAAAAAAGAAATCGCACAAGAAAAAGAACAAGCGATGGCAGCGTTACGCCAACAAGTTGCTTCTTTATCCGTACTTATTGCATCGAAAGTCATTGAAAAAGAATTGAGCGAACAAGATCAAGCGAAGCTGATTAGCGAGTACATTCAAGAGGTAGGAGAAAGCCGATGAACAAACAAGTCGTAGCGAAACGATATGCGTCGGCACTTTTTGAAATTGCGAAAGAGCAACAGCTTCTTGATCAGCTCGAACAAGAACTTCGCGTTGTTAAACAAGTGTTTGCACAAAATGAAGCACTTCTTTCTGTATTGAGCCATCCAAAAATTGCGCTAGCGAAAAAGAAAGCGCTCATCCAAGAAGCGTTTGCGAACATTTCGACGGTATTGCAACATACGCTCATGTTGCTTTTAGATCGCCATCGCATCGACATTGTAGAAGATTTGGCAGAAGCGTTCATTGCGCTAGCGAATGAGGCGCGTGGTGTGGCTGAGGCGATCGTCTATTCGGCCCGTCCATTAACAGAAGACGAAACGAAGGCGCTTGCAGAAGTATTTGCGAAAAAAGTTGGCGTTGACGCGCTTCGCATCACAAACATCATCGATAAAGATGTCATCGGTGGGGTAAAAGTGCGCATCGGCAACCGCATTTTCGACGGCAGCGTCAGCGGAAAATTAGCAAGATTACAGCGACAGTTAACTCGCTAACATTTATAGATAGGGGTGAAATGCATGAGCATCAAAGCGGAAGAAATTAGCGCGCTGATAAAAAAGCAAATCGAAAACTATCAGTCTGAAATCGAAGTGAGCGATGTCGGTACAGTCATTCAAGTCGGTGACGGAATCGCTCGTGCTCATGGCCTCGACAACGTCATGTCAGGAGAGCTTGTTGAGTTTGCCAACGGCGTCATGGGACTGGCGCTAAACTTAGAAGAAAACAACGTCGGTATCGTTATTTTAGGACCGTACACAGGCATTAAAGAAGGCGATGAAGTACGTCGTACAGGTCGGATTATGGAAGTGCCAGTTGGAGAAGCGTTAATCGGTCGCGTCGTAAATCCATTAGGACAACCAGTAGACGGATTAGGTCCAATTGAAACGACAGAAACTCGTCCGATTGAAAGCCCGGCACCTGGCGTTATGGATCGTAAATCAGTTCATGAGCCATTACAAACGGGAATTAAGGCGATCGACGCGCTTGTACCAATCGGTCGCGGTCAACGTGAGTTAATTATCGGAGACCGTCAAACAGGAAAAACGTCCGTTGCAGTAGATACAATCATTAACCAAAAAGGGAAAAACATGATTTGTATTTACGTGGCGATCGGACAAAAAGAATCAACAGTTCGTAACGTCGTTGAAACGTTGCGTAAATACGGCGCATTAGATTACACAATCGTCGTTACAGCGTCTGCGTCACAACCAGCTCCGCTTTTATTCTTAGCACCATATGCGGGCGTAACGATGGGCGAATACTTCATGTACAAAGGACAACATGTTCTTGTTGTATATGATGACTTGTCGAAACAAGCGGCAGCTTACCGTGAGCTTTCGTTATTATTACGCCGTCCGCCAGGTCGTGAAGCGTATCCGGGTGACGTATTCTACTTGCATTCTCGCTTGCTTGAGCGCGCAGCAAAACTAAGCGATGCGAAAGGTGCAGGTTCATTAACAGCGTTGCCGTTCGTTGAAACACAAGCGGGCGACATTTCAGCATACATTCCAACGAACGTCATTTCCATTACAGACGGACAAATTTTCTTGCAGTCTGATTTGTTCTTCTCTGGTGTGCGTCCAGCGATTAACGCCGGTCTTTCTGTATCGCGCGTCGGTGGAGCAGCACAAATTAAAGCGATGAAAAAAGTATCTGGTACGTTGCGTCTTGACTTAGCGGCATACCGTGAGTTAGAGGCGTTCGCGCAGTTCGGTTCGGATCTTGATAAAGCGACACAAGCGAAACTTGCTCGCGGGGCGCGCACAGTTGAAGTGTTAAAACAAGGTTTACATGAGCCGCTACCAGTTGAAAAACAAGTAGCAATTATTTACGCATTAACACGCGGCTTCTTAGATGACATTCCAGTAGAAGACATTCGCCGCTTTGAAAAAGAGTTCCATGCATGGTTAGACAAAGACGAAAACGGTCAAAAACTGATGGAACACATTCGCACAACAGGCGATCTTCCAAACGAAGAAGACTTCAACAAAGCGATTGAAGCGTTCAAAAAGACGTTTGTTGTATCGGAGTAAGAAAAGTGAGCGGAACGGCGTAGCTGTTCCGTCCCCTTTCAACAATTGAGCGAAAAAGGTGGTGAAACCTTTGGGAGCATCGTTACGCGATATAAAAGCGCGCATTAACACGACAAAAAAGACGAGCCAAATTACGAAAGCGATGGAAATGGTCTCGGCATCAAAATTAAATCGTGCGGAACATAATGCAAGATCGTTTACGCCGTATATGGAAAAAATTCAAGAGGTCGTAGCGAGCGTTGCGCTCGGAAGCAACGACGCTTCTCATCCGATGCTTGTGAAGCGCCCAGTCAAAAAGACGGGATATTTAGTTATTACATCTGACCGTGGCTTAGCTGGCGCCTACAACAGCAACGTGCTTCGTACCGTTTTTCAAACGATTCAAGAACGTCACCGTTCGACAGAAGAATATGCGATTATTGCAATCGGCCGCGTCGGCTTAAATTTCTTTAAACGTCGCAACATCCCGGTAGCTTTACATATTACCGGTTTGCCAGATCAACCAACGTTTGCGGACATTAAAGAAATTGCGAACAAAACTGTCAATATGTTTGCGGATGGCACGTTTGATGAACTGTATATGTTTTATAACCATTTCGTGAGCGCCATCCAACAAGACGTAACGGAGAAAAAGCTGTTGCCGTTAACGGATTTAGCTTCCGATAAAAAGTTGACAGCTTACGAATTTGAGCCGTCACAAGAAGAAATTTTAGAAGTGTTGTTGCCGCAATACGCTGAAAGCTTAATTTATGGCGCGTTGCTTGATGCAAAAGCGAGCGAACATGCTGCGCGTATGACGGCGATGAAAAATGCAACAGACAACGCAAAAGAATTGATTCGGACGCTTACACTTTCTTACAACCGTGCCCGTCAAGCAGCAATTACGCAAGAAATTACAGAGATTGTGGCCGGAGCGAACGCCTTGCAATAGCTTAAGCAGTTAGTTAGGAGGGAAAACGATGGCAAAAGGACGCGTTATTCAAGTTATGGGTCCTGTTGTAGACGTAAAGTTCGAAGACGGACACTTACCTGCGATTTACAACGCCCTAAAAATTAAACATAAAGCGCGTAACGAAAAAGAAGTCGATATCGACTTAACGTTAGAAGTAGCCCTTCACCTTGGGGATGACACAGTGCGCACAATTGCGATGTCAACAACTGACGGATTAGTTCGTGGAATGGAAGTCATCGATACGGGAGCACCGATTTCTGTTCCTGTCGGTGAAGTAACGCTCGGACGCGTATTTAACGTATTAGGAGAGCCGATTGACTTAGGAGAAGACATTCCAGCAGACGCTCGTCGCGATGCAATTCACCGTCCGGCACCAAAATTCGAACAACTTTCAACACAAGTTGAAATTCTTGAAACAGGAATTAAAGTTGTAGACCTTCTTGCTCCTTATATTAAAGGTGGAAAAATCGGCTTGTTCGGTGGTGCAGGGGTAGGAAAAACGGTTTTAATCCAAGAGTTAATTAACAACATCGCGCAAGAGCACGGTGGTATTTCCGTATTCGCCGGCGTTGGTGAGCGGACGCGCGAAGGAAACGACTTGTACCATGAAATGAAAGACTCTGGCGTTATTAACAAAACAGCGATGGTATTCGGTCAGATGAACGAGCCACCTGGAGCACGTATGCGCGTTGCGCTAACAGGATTAACAATGGCGGAATATTTCCGTGATGAGCAAGGACAAGACGTATTGTTCTTCATCGACAACATTTTCCGTTTCACGCAAGCAGGTTCAGAAGTTTCCGCTCTATTAGGACGCATGCCTTCAGCGGTAGGTTACCAACCAACACTTGCGACAGAAATGGGTCAATTACAAGAGCGTATTACATCAACGGCTGTCGGTTCGGTTACGTCGATCCAAGCGATTTACGTTCCAGCGGACGACTACACAGACCCAGCGCCAGCGACAACGTTCGCGCACTTAGATGCGACAACAAACTTAGAGCGTAAATTATCAGAGATGGGTATTTACCCAGCGGTAGACCCGCTTGCATCGACATCTCGTGCGCTTTCGCCAGAAATTGTTGGAGAAGAGCATTACCAAGTGGCGCGCAAAGTGCAACAAACGTTGCAACGCTATAAAGAATTACAAGACATTATCGCGATTCTTGGTATGGATGAGCTTTCAGAAGAAGATAAACTTGTCGTTCATCGCGCTCGTCGCATTCAGTTCTTCTTATCACAAAACTTCCACGTCGCTGAACAGTTTACAGGGCAACCAGGTTCATACGTACCTGTAAAAGAGACAGTTCGTGGCTTTAAAGAAATTTTGGAAGGAAAATATGACCATCTTCCAGAAGATGCGTTCCGCTTAGTTGGCCGCATCGAAGAAGTAATTGAAAAAGCGAGAAAAATGGGCGTAGAAGTTTAATAAGGGACCGAGGAGGATTTTTTCATGAAGACGATTAAAGTCAGTGTCGTAACTCCGGACGGCCCAGTGTATGAAGCGGATGTGGAAATGGTAAGCGCTAAAGCGCAAAGCGGCGAACTCGGCGTGTTGCCAGGGCACATTCCGATGGTCGCACCGCTAGAAATTGGCGCGGTTCGTTTAAAAAAAGGAAACGCGACTGAACTTGTGGCGGTCAGTGGTGGCTTTTTAGAAGTTCGCCCTGATCGTGTGACGATTTTAGCGCAAGCAGCAGAGCGAGCAGAAAATATTGATGTTGCGCGCGCAAAAGCGGCGAAAGAGCGGGCTGAACGCCGCTTGCAAGCGAAGCAAGATGACATTGATCATAAACGGGCAGAATTGGCTTTACGCCGTGCGATTAACCGTTTAAATGTTGCGAATCGTAATTTTTAACCCTAAGAGCATTGTCTCTTGGGGTTTTTTGTTTATTTTTGGAACAAGTTTTATCGACACATATGTGAAGAAGTGATATAATGTTATCGGTTACAGTCTTAATAGTGTGACGTTTTTGAAAAATGTGTATAAAGTCACAAAGGGGTGGGGCATCGTTGAACGTTTATGTAAACAGTTATGTAGTCGTCTTTGTGTTTCTTTGTTTAGGCATTTTACTTCCAGTCGTTGCGCTTACGGCAGGTCGTTTTCTTCGTCCGCATGCGCCAAACGCAGCGAAACAAACAACGTACGAGAGCGGATTAGATCCGTTCCACGATTCCCGTGTGCAGTTTAACATACGGTATTACATTTTTGCGCTCTTGTTCGTCATTTTTGACGTCGAGACTGTATTTTTATATCCGTGGGCGGTGGCGTTTGAAAAGCTCGGTGCATTTGCCATCATTGAAATGCTTATTTTCGTCGTCATGTTGTTGATTGGACTTGTGTATGCTTGGAAGAAGAAGGTGTTAAAATGGATGTAAAATTATTGAACGTATCAGATCAAGAAATGGAAGAAATGCGCCGCAACGTCTTTTTAACGACATTAGAGCAGCTAAAAGCATGGGCGCGCAGCAATTCGCTATGGCCGCTTACGTTCGGACTTGCCTGTTGTGCGATTGAAATGATGGGAGTCGGCTCTTCCCATTACGATTTAGATCGTTTCGGATCTTTCTTCCGCACGTCGCCGCGTCAATCAGATGTGATGATCGTCTCGGGCACAGTCACGAAAAAAATGGCCCCAATTGTTCGCCGCTTGTACGATCAAATGCCTGAACCGAAATGGGTCATTGCGATGGGATCATGCGCAACGGCAGGCGGTCCGTATGTGAAATCGTATTGCGTCGTAAAAGGTGTCGATCAAATTGTACCGGTTGACGTATATATTCCAGGCTGTCCGCCAAATCCAGCTGCATTGATTTATGGCATTAACAAACTAAAAGAAAAAATTCGCTACGAAGCGAAAACAGGAAAGAGGGTGCTGTAAATGAGTGATGAAAAAGATTTACAGCAACTAAAAAAAGAGGCGGCGGAACGGGCGAAACAATTAGCGAAAGAGCGACTTGCGGCGAAGCAAGCAGCGAAACAAACTGAGCCTCCGCTCGAAAGTGAAGAAGACCTTGCGCTTGCGAAGAAAAAAGCGGCAGCGGCGGCGAAAGCAAAAGCTGCAGCGTTAGCGAAACAAAAAGCAGCAGAGTCTGGGGAATTAAGCGAAGAAGAGTTGGCGAAGAAAAAAGCGGCAGCGGCGGCGAAAGCAAAAGCTGCAGCGTTAGCGAAACAAAAAGCAGCAGAGTCTGGGGAATTAAGCGAAGAAGAGTTGGCGAAGAAAAAAGCGGCAGCGGCGGCGAAAGCAAAAGCTGCAGCGTTAGCAAAACAAAAAGCAGCAGAGTCTGGGGAATTAAGCGAAGAAGAATTAGCGAAGAAAAAAGCGGCAGCGGCGGCGAAAGCGAAAGCTGCAGCGTTAGCGAAACAAAAAGCAACAGAGTCTGGGGAATTAAGCGAAGAAGAATTAGCGAAGAAAAAAGCGGCAGCGGCAGCGAAAGCAAAAGCTGCAGCGGCAGCAAAAGCAAAAAGTGCAGATGTCGCTGAAGAAAAAGAGGAAAAACCTTCACCAAATCAGCCATATCTCGACAAATACGTCAAAGTAATTGAACAACATCTCGGAAAAGACGTGCTAGAAAACGCTTACATTAATCGTTTGTCGAAAGACGTACCGACGCTCGTTGTGAAAAAAGATACATATTTTAAAGTGGCTGAGTTTTTAAAATATAATGAGCAGCTAAGTTTTGATTATTTATCAGAACTGCACGGAACGGATTTTCAAACGCATATGGAAGTGTACGTGCACTTGTACTCCTATAAAAATCGCCAATCTGTTGCGTTGAAAGTGAAAATTGATCGTGACCATCCGGTGATCGATTCCCTCGTTCCGCTTTGGCCAGGAGCAAATTGGCCAGAGTGCGAAGCGTACGATTTACTTGGCATTCGTTTCGAAGGTCATCCGCAACTCATTCGCATATTTTTAGGGGAGAACTGGGTCGGCTATCCGCTCCGAAAAGATTACGAGCCGTACGATATGGAGGGGTAAAATGTGCTTAGAACAGAGGAGATGCTTTTAAACGTCGGACCGCAACATCCGAGCACACACGGCGTGTTTCGTCTCGTGCTAAAAATCGATGGGGAAATCATTAAAGAAGCGACTCCTGTCATCGGTTATCTTCACCGCGGCACCGAAAAAATCGCAGAAAATTTACAATATACACAAATCATTCCGTACACCGACCGCATGGACTATTTATCAGCGATGACGAACAACTATGTCATTTGCCATGCGGTAGAAACGATGATGGGCATTGAAGTGCCGGAGCGAGCCGAGTATTTACGCGTGCTTGCGATGGAGCTCGGTCGCATTGCGAGCCACCTCGTTTGGTGGGGGACATATTTGCTTGACATTGGGGCGGTCAGTCCATTTTTATATGCGTTTCGCGAGCGGGAAATGATTATTAATCTATTAAATGAACTATCAGGTGCGCGATTAACGTTTAACTACATGCGTGTGGGCGGCGTGAAATGGGATGCGCCAGACGGCTGGGTCGACAAAGTGAAACAGTTCGTTCCATATATGCGCAAACAGCTAGAAGGCTATCATGAGCTTGTGACAGGAAATGAAATTTTCCGCAACCGTGTCATCGGAGTCGGAAAGTATACGAAAGAAGAAGCGTTAGCATATTCATTAAGCGGCGTCAATTTGCGCTGTACAGGTGTAAAATGGGATTTACGAAAAGATGAACCGTATTCTATTTACGATCGGTTTGATTTTGACGTGCCTGTTCGTACGGAAGGCGATTGCTTCGCCCGCTATGAATGCCGCCTTGCTGAAATTGAACAATCGCTTCGTATTATTGAGCAGGCGTGTGAGCAGTTTCCACATGAAGGAGACATTATGGCAAAAGTGCCGAAAATTATTAAAGCGCCGCCGGGAGAAGCATACGTCCGCATCGAGTCGCCGCGCGGAGAAATTGGGTGCTATATTGCGAGCGACGGGAAAAAAGAGCCGTATCGCTTAAAATTCCGTCGACCGTCATTTTATAATTTGCAAATCCTTCCGAAACTATTAAAAGGGGAAAATATCGCGAATTTAATTGCGATACTTGGCGCGATTGATATCGTGCTTGGGGAGGTCGATGGATGATGATGGAACAACTTTTACAGTCGACGCCGAGCTGGACGAACGTTGCGATATTTTTCGCGATTGGTGTTGGCTTGTTGCTCGTTGTATTAGGATTTGTTACGTACGGCATTTTAGCGGAACGAAAAGTGATGGGATTTATGCAAGGACGCATCGGCCCGAACCAAGTTGGGGGGCGCTGGGGGTTATTGCAGACGGTTGCGGACGTATTAAAACTATTGTTGAAAGAAGATACGATTCCAAAAGCAGCCGATCGCCCGCTGTTTATTTTAGCACCGGTCATCGCATTTGCCCCTGCTTTTATGGTGCTTGCAGCCCTGCCGTTTACTGATGCGTTGCAATTTGCCGATATTGGCGTTGGCTTGCTTTATTACATCGCCGTGTCAGGATTAACGACGATTGGCGTTGTGACAGGTGCATGGGCTTCGAACAACAAATATGCACTACTTGGAGGCATGCGCGCAGCCGCGCAAATGATTTCATATGAAGTGCCTCTCGTCATGTCGGTCATTGGTGTCATTTTGTTGTCAGGAAGTTTAAACTTAAACGACATTGTTGAGGCACAAAAAGATGTATGGTTTATTATCGCGCAGCCGATCGGATTTCTCGTTTTCCTCATCGCCGCTGTGGCGGAGCTAAACCGGACGCCGTTTGACTTGCCGGAAGCAGAATCGGAACTTGTTGCAGGATTCCATGTTGAATATTCTGGATTCCGTTGGGCGTTTTTCATGCTCGCGGAGTACGTGTACTTTTTTGCGATGGCAGCATTGACGACTGTGCTCTTTTTAGGAGGATGGCATCCGCTTCCGTTTCTCGGTTTTATTCCAGGAGCGGTTTGGTTTGCATTAAAGTTTAGTCTCGTCGTTTTCTTATTTATTTGGTTTCGCATTACGTTTCCGCGTGTGCGGGCCGATCAATTGATGGAGTTTGGTTGGAAAGTATTATTGCCTGTTGCGCTCGTCAATATTTTTGTCACAGCTCTTGTGAAACAACTATTTTTTTAAATAAAAAGGTGGGTGGGCAGAAATGCTCGGTTTAATGAAAGGATTAGCGTATACGCTGAAAAACTTAACAAAAGAAAAGGTGACGTACGATTATCCGAATGAACCGCTTCCGCTTCCGGATCGCTTTCGCGGCATTCAAAAGTTTTATCCGGAAAAATGTATCGTTTGCAATCAGTGCGCAAACATTTGCCCGACCGACTGTATTCAGCTGACGGGCAAAAAGCATCCGGATCCGACGAAAAAAGGAAAAATTATTGATACGTATGACATTAATTTTGAAATTTGCATTTTATGCGATTTATGCACGGAAGTATGTCCGACTGAGGCGATCGTCATGACGAACAATTTTGAACTAGCAGAATATAGCCGCGACGAACTATTCAAAGATTTAACGTGGCTCGACGAAAACGATACGAACGTGCGGAAGGTGAATAAACCATGAGCGGACAATATCTCGCATTTTTCATCCTTGCGCTCATTGCGCTAGGCGGCGGCATTTTTATGTTAAATTTAAACAAAGTCGTCCACATGGTCGTCGCCCTTGTATTTACGTTCGTCAGTCTTGCCGGCATTTACGTGCTTTTATCGGCTGAGTTTGTTGCGGCAGTACAAGTGCTTATTTACTCTGGTGCGATTACAATTATTATGTTGTTCGGTATTATGCTTACGC
The DNA here is from genome assembly GCF_050613275.1 of Anoxybacillus dikiliensis. Taxonomy (GTDB): domain Bacteria; phylum Bacillota; class Bacilli; order Bacillales; family Anoxybacillaceae; genus Anoxybacillus. Next base: position 2,641,714 of record NZ_CP187112.1, on the reverse strand, counting down.
GCCATCAAGATGACGGACAATCGACAGGAAGTCCGCTTCGTAAAGCGCTTGCGTTGCTTGGTACGGTCGCATTCGGTGCGGTTATGTACATCGGCATTCGCACGCTTGACTTTGGTACGGAAGCGGTTGGACTTCATGAAAACAATACGGAACAAATCGGGATCGCTCTTTATTCCAAGTACGTCATTCCGTTTGAACTAACATCCGTATTATTGCTTGTTGCCCTCGTTGGCGCCGTCATTTTAGCGAAAAAAGATGATAAGGAGGAGGGAGAATGAGCGTACCGTTATCCGCCTATCTCGTATTTGCGCTTTTATTATTTTGCATCGGGTTGTACGGAGCATTAACAAAGCGCAATACGGTGATCGTCCTCATTTGTATCGAGCTCATGTTAAATGCGGTCAACGTCAACTTAGTGGCATTTAGTAAATATGGGGTAAATCCAGGCATTACAGGTCAAGTATTTTCGCTGTTTACAATTACTGTTGCTGCCGCAGAAGCAGCGGTCGGTTTAGCGATTTTAATTGCGCTATACCGCAACCGCAAAACGATTCATATTGATGAAGTCGATTCGATGAAACGATAAAGGATGGGGAAACAAAGGGGTTAATATATAAACGCACCTGAAAAAGGGGATGATTGAACGATGATGGAAAACGCATGGCTCATACCGCTTTTTCCGTTCGTATCGTTTGTTGTGCTGCTTGTGGTCGGCAAGCAGTTAAAAGAACGAAGCGCGTATGTAGGGATGTTGTTGACGTTTATTTCGCTCGTATATGCGCTCGGAGTGTTATACGAGCGATGGACGGCGCCAACATACAAACAAGCATACACATGGCTTACGATCGGGAATGTGCAATTGACGGTCGGTTTTGAAGTGAATGCGTTAAACGCACTCATGCTCGTTGTTGTGTCGCTTGTTAGTTTTCTCGTACATACGTATGCGAAAGGATATATGCATGGTGATGAGCGCTTTCCGGTGTTTTATGCATATTTAGGCTTATTTACTTTTGCGATGCTTGGGCTCGTCATATCGCCTAACTTATTACAAACGTACATGTTTTGGGAGCTTGTCGGTCTCGGCTCGTTCTTACTAATCGGATTTTATTTTTACAAAGAAGAAGCAAAAGCTGCGGCGAAAAAAGCGTTTATTATGACGCGCATCGGGGATATTGGCTTATTGATCGGCATGATTTTATTGTTCCTTGAAGTAAAAAGTTTTGAATATGAGGCTATTTTTGCTGCGTTACAACAAGGGGATGTTTCAACGACAATCATTACGTTAAGCGCCATTCTCATTTTTATCGGTGCGATCGGAAAATCAGGTCAATTTCCGCTTCATACGTGGCTTCCGGATGCGATGGAAGGTCCAACGCCTGTATCCGCATTAATTCACGCAGCGACAATGGTTGCGGCTGGGGTATATTTAGTGGCGGCGTTGTTCCCGCTTTATGAAGCAAGTGAAGTTGCAATGACGACCGTCGCTTACGTCGGTGGATTTACCGCTATTTTTGCAGCGTCTATCGGCTTAGTACAAACAGACATTAAACGTGTGCTCGCGTATTCTACAGTCAGCCAGCTCGGCTACATGATGTTGGCGCTCGGTTCAGCTGGATATGTCGCAGGCATCTTTCATTTGATGACGCATGCATTTTTTAAAGCGCTCCTCTTTTTAGCGGCAGGTAGCGTCATTCATGCGGTGCATACGCAAAACATTGAACAAATGGGCGGATTATGGAAAAAGATGAAATGGACCGCTCCGCTCTTTCTCATCGGAACGTTAGCTATTAGCGGATTTCCGTTTTTCTCAGGCTTTTTTAGCAAAGACGAAATTTTAATTGCGGCGTGGACGCATGGGCATGTCGGTTTATTCGTTGTCGCTGTTATCGCTGCCTTTTTCACAGCGTTTTATATGTTCCGCTTATTTTTCCTTGTATTTGCAGGAGAAGCGCGAACGGGCTTCCACGACGTTCACGAATCGCCAATGGTTATGGTGCTTCCGATGATTGTGCTCGGCGTGCTTGCTGTCGTTTCTGGCTACGTCCAAACACCGTGGGGAGCGTTTTTAGGCGAATGGTTGACGGAAGGAACGAGCTGGCATGCACATATGGAAGGACCGGGCTGGATTATGATTGTTGCGACAATCGTTTCATTATGCGGCATTGTGCTTGCATGGCTCATATATGGCAAACAGGCGATTGCTCGCGACTGGCTATCGTCACGTTTTCCGATAACGTACAACGTGCTTATGAATAAATATTACGTTGACGAGTTTTACGGACTGACTGTCATTCGTGCGACCGCATTCATCAGCTTGCTGTTTGAATACATCGACCGTTTCCTCGTCGAAGGAATAGCTCGGTCGCTTGCAGCAGCTACGCGCGGTATCGGACGAATCGGTTCGCGCCTACAAAACGGTCAAGTGCAAATGTATGGCACAGTGACGATCGTTGCTTTAGCGATTCTCGTCGTCATTTTTGCGGTGACAGGGGGGTATTTATAATGCAGCCATACTTTTTATCGCTCTTAATTTTCTCCCCGCTTTTAGGTATACTCGTTCTTTCCTTTATTCCGAAAGAGCAAGAAAAAGCGATGAAATGGCTTGGCGTGTTGGCAACGTTGCCATCGTTATGTTTGTCGTTGTTTGCGTTTTGGCAATATCAAAACGGGTATGATATAAGCCAGCTGACAGAAAAGCGTTCATGGATTCGATTTGGCGATTTTCCGTTTTTAAGGGAAACGGATTTTACGGTGGCGTACGAACTGCACGTCGACGGTTTTGCGCTCGTCATGATCGTGCTAACAACCATTTTAGCAACGCTCGCTGCGCTTGCTTCCATGTCCATTCAAAAAGAATGGAAAGGATATTTTCAACTGTTTTTATTGCTTGAAATCGGCATGCTCGGCGTGTTTGCCGCAAGCAACCTTGTGCTCTTTTTCATCTTTTTCGAATTGACGCTCATTCCGATGTTTTTCTTAATCGGAAAATGGGGCTATTTCGAAAAAGAAAAAGCAGCGTATAGCTATTTAATTTATAACGGGCTCGGTTCAGCCGTTTTATTAATTGTGATCGCTATTTTGTTTGCGCGCACTGGCACATCGAATATCGCTGAGCTGCGCCACATATTAACGGATCCGATGGCACAAACGATTTCGCCAATTTCCGACGATCTTCGTTACGGATTGTTTATCGCCTTGCTTGTCGCATTTGGGGTCAAATTGCCGATCGTGCCGCTCCATCGTTGGATGTTGCGCGTGCACGTACAAGCGCCGCCGTCTGTCGTGATGCTGCATGCAGGAGTTTTGTTAAAAATTGGTGCTTTTGGTCTCGTTCGTCTCGCCCTCGGATTATTTCCCGGGCAATTCCAACAATTTTCGACATGGCTCATCGTTTTAGGGGTTGTCAATTTGTTGTACGGTGCGTTTTTAGCATTTAGACAAACCGATTTTAAAATGGTTCTTGCTTACTCAAGTGTATCGCATATGGGCATTGTATTGATCGGTCTTGGATCTCTTAACGAAGCGGGAATACAAGGGGCGATTTTCCAAGCGGTGTCACACGGATTTATCGCGGCGTTTTTATTCTTTTTCGTTGGGGTCATGTACGAGCGGACGCGCACGACGACGCTCGCCCGTTTAGGCGGAATGGCGAAAACGATGCCGTATGCGTCAGGATTTATTCTTGCTGGAGCGATGGCTTCGCTCGGCTTGCCGGGAACGTCAGGATTTATTAGCGAGTTTATGGCGTTTGTTGGAGCTTTTCAAGCAGAGCCTTTATTAGCAGCGATCGGTACGCTCGGAATGATTATGACAGCTGTGTATTTATTACGTGCTGTCCTCGGTATGACATTTGGGCAAACAAAGGTGACAAACGTCTCCGATTTATGTGGTACTGAATGGGTACCAGCGGTTAGTTTACTGTTGCTTATTGTTCTCATCGGGGTATATCCGAACGTGTTGGCGATGCCGCTGCAAACGACGATTGAAACGATGATGAACGGGTTAGGGGGTTGATGAGATGGATTTCGAAACATTACTTAGTTATCAGTGGGGCGTCATGATGCCGGAATTTATTATTCTCGGCGTGGCGGTTGCGCTCTCGCTCATCGACCTATTTATGCCCGAAGATCGCAACCGGCGCCTGCTTGGGTTGTTCGCTTTCGTTGGCGTCGCCGTTTCGTTCGTTTCGCTGCTTGGGTTATGGACGAGTGATG
>NZ_CP187112.1:210000-222500 GCF_050613275.1 Anoxybacillus dikiliensis | reverse complement strand
ACGCTACGAATGTCAGGGAGGACGGTGAAATATTGCCAAATATCACGATCAAGGCCTGCTTTTTTAATTTCCTCACGCAAAATGGCATCCGATTCACGAACAATATTTAACTTTTCTTCTGTCACTTCACCTAACACGCGAATACCAAGTCCTGGTCCCGGGAACGGCTGACGCCATACAATTTCATCTGGAATACCTAATTCTGTGCCAAGGGCACGCACTTCATCTTTAAACAGCGTATTTAGCGGCTCAATTAATTTAAATTTCATATCTTCAGGTAAGCCGCCGACATTATGATGTGATTTAATTGTTTGAGCTGTTGCAGTTCCGCTCTCAATAATATCCGTGTAAAGTGTACCTTGTACTAAAAACTCAATGCCATCCAATTTTGCTGCTTCATCGTCAAACACGTAAATAAACTCATTTCCGATAATTTTTCGTTTTTGCTCCGGATCACTTACACCTTTTAATTTATTTAAAAACCGCTCTTTTGCGTCTACTTTAATGACGTTCATATGGAAGCCTTCATGGAACGTCTTCATCACACTTTCCGCTTCCCCTTTACGAAGCAAACCGTGATCAACAAAAATACACGTCAACTGATCACCAATAGCACGATGAACGAGAACAGCTGCGACCGATGAATCAACACCGCCACTTAAAGCGCAAAGCACTTTTCTATCGCCGACGAGTTCGCGAATTTTACGAACTTCGTGATCGATAAAACTTCCCATCGTCCAGTCGCCTTTGCATTCACAAATTTCAAATACGAATCGCTTCAACAACTCATTACCATATACGGAATGACGTACTTCAGGATGAAACTGAACAGCATAAAACTTTCTCGTTTCATCGCTCATCGCGGCGATTGGGCAAGATGGGCTTGTCGCATCAACAGTAAACCCTTCCGGCGTTTTCGTCACTAAATCTCCATGACTCATCCAAACAATTTGCTCCGTCGGTAAATCACTAAACAATTGCGACGGACGCTGCACCGTAATCGTTGCCTTTCCGTATTCTCGATGCGTTGCTTTTTCTACTTTCCCTCCTAAATGGTGTGTCATCAGCTGCATACCATAACAAATACCTAAAATCGGAATGCCTAATTGAAAAAGCGCTGGATCGCACGTAAACGATTGTTCATCATACACGCTATTCGGTCCACCCGAAAAGACAATTCCTTTTACATTCATTTGTTGAATTTGCTCGGCCGTAATGGTATGTGGATGCAGCTCGCTGTACACACCAAACTCACGAATGCGGCGCGTAATCAACTGATTGTACTGACTACCGAAATCTAAAACGACGATCATTTCCTGCTGACTCAAACGAAATCACCCCATCTACACATAATAAAAAAAGCTAGCATTCATACCTCCTCATAAAAAAACGAAGGCAGAATTCTAGCAATATAGAACACTGCCTTCGTAGTCGGGTCATTTACGGTGTCCCGGTAGAGACTCTCGAACCATATTATCGAGGATATACGAAGGTGCGCATCTTAAATTTTAATCCATTCTACCAACTTCATTCCTCATCGGTCAAGATATCATCTTTTTTATTAAATTTTCTAACAATTAACCGAACAAAATGACTTGCATATGATATACGAGCAAGATGAACGTAGGAGAATGAGTATGGATCCTCAAATGAGAACTCTGTTTGGTTCATTTACCCAAGCTTTAGGCACGGTCACATCAGCTGTTGGAAGCATTCCTTCTTTAAGTGAGAAAAAACAGTTCGCTCTTGATTTGTGGGGAAACGTACTGCAAGCAACTGGAAGTGCCTTAGAAGCAGATGATAAAACATCCAATGTACTAGGTACATATGGAAATGGCATACAATCCATTGGGAATGTGACAGTTGTCGCTGCCCTATTAAGCAAAGAAGGAGAGCGTCTAGAGATTACAGGAAACTGGTTACAATCGTTAGGCGGACTCCTTTCATTCGCAGATGATTGGGGAAGTGAACAATCATCTCCATTAAACCCCGTTGGAAATGTACTTCAATCAATTGGCAACGCCCTACAAGCGATCGGCGGAATATATGAGGAGCGAGGAAATAAGGAAGAAGGGCAGTCGATCAGCATCGCAGGCGCATGGATTCAAGCGGTTGGTTCTATTCTTTGTTTTTTAGATAAATTTTTAACTACACAAGAAGGACTACCCCCTTTACAAAGGAAGTAGCCCTTACGTTTGAATGTATTTTTAATTGTGACTAGTTCTCTTTTATATTACATCATGCCGCCCATGTCAGGCATGCCAGGTGTGTTCTTGTTTTCTTCTGGTTTATCAGCAACAACCGCTTCTGTTGTTAAGAACATAGCCGCAACAGATGCTGCGTTTTGAAGCGCAGAACGAGTTACTTTTGTTGGGTCAACGATACCAGCTTCGATCATGTCAACCCACTCGCCAGTTGCTGCGTTGAAACCAACACCAGCTTTTTCTGTTTTTAAACGTTCAACGATGACAGAGCCTTCTAAACCAGCGTTTTGTGCGATTTGACGAACAGGCTCTTCGATCGCACGAAGAACGATTTTCACACCAGTTGCTTCGTCACCTTCTGCTTCGATTGCCGCAACTTTGCTGTATACGTTCATTAACGCTGTACCACCGCCGGCAACGATACCTTCTTCTACCGCCGCACGTGTCGCGTTCAATGCGTCTTCGATGCGAAGCTTACGCTCTTTCAATTCAGTTTCAGTTGCAGCACCGACTTTAATAACCGCAACACCACCAGCTAATTTTGCTAAGCGCTCTTGTAATTTTTCACGGTCAAATTCAGAAGTTGTTTCTTCTAGTTGAGCACGGATTTGGTTGATGCGTGCTTGAATGTCTTCTGCACGACCAGCGCCACCAACGATCGTTGTATGTTCTTTTGTCACAACGACTTTCGTTGCACGACCAAGTGAAGCAATTGTTGTTGATTTCAATTCACGACCTAATTCTTCTGTAATGACTTCACCGCCTGTTAAGATAGCGATATCTTGAAGCATCGCTTTACGACGGTCACCGAAGCCAGGCGCTTTTACTGCAACAGCTGTGAATGTGCCACGAAGTTTGTTTACGACTAATGTCGCAAGCGCTTCGCCTTCTACATCTTCAGCAATGATTAATAATGGTTTGCCTTGTTGAACAACTTGCTCTAATACAGGAAGAAGTTCTTGAATGCTTGAAACTTTTTTATCTGTAATTAAGATGTATGGATTGTCTAATACAGCTTCCATTTTGTCAGAGTCTGTAATCATGTATGGAGATACATAGCCACGGTCAAATTGCATACCTTCCACAACATCTAATTCTGTCGTGAAGCCTTTAGACTCTTCTAATGTAATCACACCGTCTTTACCGACGCGTTCCATTGCTTCTGCGATTAATTGACCAACTTCTTCGTCAGCCGCAGAAATTGCTGCAACTTGAGCAATGGAGTCTTTTCCTTCAATTGGTTTAGAAATCGCTTTTAATTCTTCTACCGCAACCGCAACAGCTTTTTCAATACCTTTGCGAATGCCCATTGGGTTCGCACCAGCTGTTACGTTTTTCAATCCTTCACGAATCATCGCTTGCGCTAATACAGTCGCTGTTGTTGTACCGTCACCAGCAACATCATTTGTTTTGCTTGCTACTTCCGCAACAAGCTTTGCACCCATATTTTCAAACGGATCTTCTAACTCGATTTCTTTTGCAATCGTTACACCGTCATTTGTAATTAATGGAGAACCGAACTTTTTCTCTAATACAACGTTACGACCTTTTGGACCTAATGTTACTTTTACTGCATCGGCTAATTTATCTACACCGCGTAACATCGCACGACGAGCTTCTTCGCTGAATTTAATTTCTTTTGCCATACATCTTACCCCCTTGATGATAATTTTTTGTTAAGTATTTTTGTATGCTTTATATGTTATCAGGCGAACGATTAACCAATCACAGCTAAAATGTCGCTTTCACGCAAGATTAAGTACTCTTTTCCATCATATTTTACTTCTGTGCCCGCATATTTTGAGAAGATGATGCGGTCACCAACGCTTACTTCTGGAGCTACGCGCTCACCATTATCAAGAATGCGACCTGAACCAACTGCCACAACTTTTCCTTCTTGTGGTTTTTCCTTCGCTGTGTCTGGTAAGACAATTCCGCTCGCTGTTTTTTCTTCAGTTTGAATTAATTCAATGACAATACGATCACCTAGTGGCTTCAACACGGCAAACGACCTCCTTAATTAGATTTTCGTTCCGTTATTAGCACTCATCATCATTGAGTGCTAACACACTTATTATATTAATGAACTTTTTTCAATTTTGCAAGTAGGAAGTTAAAAATTTTTCATTAAATAATTCCCTCTTTCATTATGCCTTTCCTTTCGAATTTCATACAAAAAATATGGTAAAATGAAAAAGTACTCATTTTGTCAAAAGGAGTTGAACACGTGAAAAAGCAATATTGGTATGTCATTATTACATACATCGCCATGCAGTTATCTAGTTTAATTGGCGTTCCTTTGCTTGCACATAGCGGGTTTGTTGACAAATCAAATAGAGAAATCGCCCTATCCATTGCCTCGGGTTATTGGGCTGTCATTAGCTTCTCGATCGCTTTTCTTTTCGTTCTTTATTTCATGAGAGAAGATATGAGATACTCATATGATCGCCGTCAAGCATCTATCGGAACGTCAATTTTTTGGGGAATTGGGGGATTTTTTCTTGCTCTTTTCGCTCAAGGCATCGCAGCAAATATTGAGATGCACGTATTTGGCGTCGAGATGGGGTCCGAAAATACGAAGCGCATCGTTGAAATGGTAAAGCTAACACCAGCGCTTATGCTCGTCACTTCGATCGTCGGACCGATTTTAGAAGAAATCATTTTTCGAAAAATTATTTTTGGAACGCTGTATCAAAAATATAACTTTTTCTTATCAGCGACTGTCAGTTCCCTTTTATTTGCTGTCGTTCATTTAGAGTTTGAACATTTGCTTCTTTATGCAACGATGGGATTCGTATTTGCTTTCTTATATGTCAAAACAAAGCGTATCCTCGTACCTATTGCAGCACATGTACTGATGAACACATTTGTCGTTGCCATTCAAACGTTATTTGCTGAAGAAATTGAAAAAATAATGAAGGAAGCAGAACAAATGCAATTCGTGATTTGGGGGCTGTTTTCATGAAGTCTGAGCCGTTATTTTACTTTTTGATGGGCATTTTATTCACTTATTTTGCTGTCGACAGCGCTGATGATGGCATTTGGGACGTCACAACGATGTTATTTATCCTTATTGCTACATTAGATTTTGGCACAGCTATTCGTTCTTTATTGAAAAAAACCTCCCGCTCATGAACGGGAGGTTTACTCATTTCCGTAATGTTTCAAAAAGTAAACAAGTGACTGCAATTCGACCGCTAAATCAATATGATGAACGCGAATGTGTTCAGGCACATGCAGGCGAGCAGGCGTAAAGTTTAAAATTCCTTTAATGCCTTTTTGGACAAGTCGATCGGTAATCGGTTGGGCAACTTGGGCTGGAACGGTTAAAATCGCTACCGTAATCCCACCTAGTTTTTCTTCCAATTCATCTAAATGATAAACGGGAACGCCCCCTACTTCCGTTCCGACTTTGTCTGGATCGACATCGAATGCCATCACGATTTTCGTATTATTATTTTTGCTGAAATTGTAGTTTAAAAATGCAGTCCCTAAATTTCCGACCCCAAATAACGCTACTTCTGTCGTTTCATCTTGATCCAACGTTTTTCTGAAAAACGACAGTAAATAATTCACATTATAACCGTATCCCTTTTTTCCAAGCGCACCAAAGTATGAAAAATCACGGCGAATCGTTGCTGAATCGACTTTTACGGCTTCACTTAACTCCGCTGAAGATACACGCTGCTTTCCTGATGCATGCAAGTTTTTCAAAAAACGATAATACAACGGTAGTCGCTTTGCGGTCGCCTGCGGAATTTTTGGTTGTTCATTATTCACGAGTCAATCCCCCACATTTCCTTTCACAAATAGTTAGCGCTTTCATTTTTCTCTCCTATACGTCTGAAAAGTTCTCCCCACTTTTAAACTATACACTATTTTTTTCATTCTGTCTTTCCTTTGTAACCTTTATTATTATTTTTGTCAAATTTGTTATTCGCACACTAGTGTTGCCGAACATCAAGAAAGTACGTTACACTATCAAAAGAAGATTGAGGTGAAAAATGATGATCATTTTACAAGTAAATCAACTATCCAAATCATACGGGGCAGAACAAGTTTTATCAGACATTAAGCTTGAAATACAAGAAAAAGACCGTATTGCGTTAGTTGGAAGAAATGGGGCGGGGAAATCTACACTATTAAAAATCATTGCCGGCCAATTGTCATATGACACCGGGGAAGTGATAAAACCGAAGCACGTAACAATTGGTTACTTAGACCAATATACCGGTTTGCACGCCCATCGCTCTATTTGGGAAGAAATGCTTGATGTGTTTGCCCCCCTTCAACAAATGGAAAAACAATTACGTGACCTAGAACAACAAATGAGCTTGCACGGTGCCGACTATGAGCGCTTACTTGAACATTATGACCGTTTACAAACGGAATTTAAAGAAAAAGGTGGCTATCAATATGAAGCCGATATTCGTTCTGTGCTTCATGGTCTGCGCTTTTCTCAGTATGACTACACAACAAAAGTATCCACGTTAAGCGGTGGACAGCGAACGCGGCTAGCGCTCGGCAAACTCCTTCTTGCTAAACCAGATTTGTTGATTTTAGACGAACCAACAAACCATTTAGATATGGAAACATTGCAATGGCTTGAACAATATTTAAAAAATTATGATGGAGCCATTCTCATCGTCTCACACGACCGCTATTTTCTTGATCAAATCGTGACACAAGTGTATGAACTATCACGCACGAAAATAAAAAAATACGTTGGAAACTATACGAGTTATTTACAACAACGGGCAGAACAATTTGAACAACAACTGAAACTGTATGAAAAACAACAAGAGGAAATTTCGAAATTAAAAGATTTTGTTCAACGAAATATTGCCCGTGCATCGACGACAAAGCGAGCACAAAGCAGAAGAAAACAATTAGAAAAAATGAATATCATTGAAAAACCGCTCGGTGATGAAAAATCGGCATCATTTCGCTTCGAAATTGAACGACCAAGCGGAAACGACGTGTTAACAGCTACCGATTTAGCCATTGGTTATGATCACATCATTGCAACAAACCTATCATTCCGTGTCACTCGTGGTGATAGCATCGCACTCATTGGACCAAATGGAATTGGAAAATCGACTCTTTTAAAAACGATTATCAAACAACTCCCTGCAAAACATGGCAAGCTCCGCTACGGAACAAATGTACAAATTGGCTATTATGATCAAGAACAAGCACAATTAACATCGAACAAACGTGTTATCGATGAACTATGGGATGAAGATCGATTAAAGACGGAAAAAGAAATTCGCACGATCCTCGGAAACTTTTTATTTTCTGGTGACGATGTATTGAAACCTGTACAAACATTAAGCGGTGGTGAAAAAGCTAGGCTCGCTCTCGCCAAACTGATGATGAAAAAAGCCAACGTATTAGTATTAGACGAACCGACAAACCATTTAGATTTAGACAGCAAAGAAGTGCTCGAACAAGCGCTTATTGAATACCCAGGAACCATTATATTCGTTTCTCACGACCGTTATTTTATTAACAAAATCGCAACAAAAATATACGAGTTATCCACAGATGGTCTTGTTGAATATTTAGGAGACTACGATTATTACGTGGCAAAAAAAGCGGAGCTGATTGAGCTCGGACAAATGAATCAAAAAGCTACAACAAACGAGCCCTTGTCACCAAAACGTTCGTATGAAGAAGAAAAAGAACGTAAAAAGCTAGAACGACAACGAAAACGAAAAATCGAACAATTAGAAATGGAAATGGAACAACTTGAACAACAAATTTCGGCGTACGAACAACAACTATATGATCCTTCTTGTTACAACGACTACGAAAAGGCTCGAGACACACAAGCGCACATTGACGCCCTAAAACAAAAATTTGATGAGTTATTCGAACAATGGGAACTTTTACAACAATAATGATGAGCTAGCTCCATTTGTGGACTAGCTCATCTTTTTGCACAAACATATCCACAGAAAAAACACCTAAATATAAGTTATTCACGCACTTTTCCACATTATCCACAATATTATAAAAAAATTTGTCTATTCCTTTGTGGTTAACTCGTTATGATAAAATAACATATAGTACATGTTTTCCACATTATCCACATATATGTGGATAACATAATCCACAAAATGTGACTAAGTTTTTCTTTGCATAATGTCAAGTTGCTTCGTACGTATATAGTTATAAAAAAGGAGTGCCCCATCACTTTTGGGACACCCTCTTGCTATAACAGTAAGCTTGGATTCGCATTTAACGCCATGGTAGCGCGCTTTCCTCGTTGAAATAATATTGTTCCAGCTGCTGCAATCATCGCTGCATTATCTGTGCAAAGCGATAATGGTGGAATAACGAGTTCAACTTCTGGAAGTCGCTTCATTTGTTCTCGCAATTGTGTGCGCAATCCTTCATTTGCAGCGACACCGCCAGCTAACAATATTTGTTTCACGTCGTAATGCGCAGCCGCTTGTATCGTTTTTCCTACTAATACTTCGACAACACTTGTCTGAAAACTTGCTGCCATATCTTCCGGTTGAATCGTCTCTCCACGCTGTTTTGCATTGTGCAACGTATTAATAACGGCTGACTTTAATCCACTAAAACTAAAGTCATACGAACCTTCTTCCAACCATGCACGAGGCAAATCAATGGTCGGTTTTCCTTGTTTCGCTAAACGATCAATGTGAGGCCCTCCAGGATAAGGTAGCTGTAACGCACGTGCAACTTTGTCATACGCTTCCCCAGCCGCATCGTCTCGCGTCTCACCAATGACTTCAAACACTCCATGCTCTTTCATATAAATGAGCTCCGTATGCCCTCCTGACACAACAAGAGCTAATAGCGGAAATTTCATGTCTTGTACAAGTTGATTCGCATAAATGTGCCCTGCGATATGATGCACGCCGACAAGCGGAATGCGATGCGCAAAAGCTAATGCTTTCGCAGCATTCACGCCAATCAATAGCGCTCCAACTAATCCCGGACCTTCTGTTACCGCAATCGCATCAATTTCGCTAACATTCATATTTGCCTGCTTCATCGTTTCTTCTAACACGAGCGTGATTTGCTCAACATGGTGACGCGATGCAATTTCAGGAACAACTCCGCCAAATCGTTGATGACTTTCCATTTGTGAGGCAACAACGTTAGCTACAATTTCACGTCCATTTTTCACAATGGCAGCTGCTGTTTCATCACAGCTTGTCTCAATTCCAAGCACAAATATATCTTTTTCACTCATAATTTCACCCACATTACTAATGCATCTTCTTGGTTATCTGAATAGTATCGCTTACGAATACCGCCATTTAAAAAGCCGAGCTTTCGATACAATGATTGTGCAACGATATTCGACACCCGCACTTCCAATGTCATCGTTTGAGCTCCTTCTTCTCTCGCTAACGCCATCGCCTGTTTCATTAGCGCTTCTCCTAGTTTTTTACCACGAAATTGTGGCAACACCGCAATGTTTGTAATATGCGCTTCATCCATCACTAACCACATGCCACAATAACCAATAATTTGTCCATCATACTCCATTACAATGTAACGAGCATACGGATTACTTGTCAATTCTTGATAAAAGGAAGAACGGCTCCATGGGAGCGTAAATGAAAGCTGTTCGATTTCCACAATGCGGTCGAGATCTTGAAGCGTCATAAAGCGAAAAGAAACATCCACTTAACATTCCGTCCTTTCTTGCTGACGAGCAAGCCAATTCGCTTCCGCCTCTGCTAAACGAATATAGTTTGGCACAAATGTATGGATGTCTTCCGGCTCGCGATTTATTCCTAACCACGCGAGCTCACTTGGGCGCGGATTGTGAAGTGTTGCTGGAGCTACTTGAACACGATCTAGTGTTTCAACAAATGTTGCTTCATGTAGCCAACTATCGTTTCCAACTAATAAAATCGGTTCATTATATGCTTTTAATTCATTTGCCCACTCTGTCGCTAAAATGACTTGATCAGCTACGATCGATTGCACATGATCTCCTTCCACTTTGTAAAGACCTGTATAAATTTGTCCTCGCCGAGCGTCCATTAACGGAACAACGAGACCTTGAAAATATTTTGCGCTTGCTGCCATCACTTCTAAACTTGATACGCCGACAAGCGGAATGCCCAATGTCCATGCGAGTGTTTTGGCAATCGTCACGCCAATGCGAACACCTGTATATGATCCAGGTCCTTTGGCAACAACAATCCGTTCAAGATCTTTTGGACTCATGTCACATTCTTGAAGTAGTTTCTCAATCGCAGGCATCACTCGTATCGAATGATTTTTTTTCAAATTCGTAATGATTTCCCCTTTAACAATTTGTCCATCAACAACAGCGATCCCCATAACAAATGTCGATGTATCAATAGCTAACACTTTCATCGTTAAAAATCTCCTTACATAACTGTTCATAACGTTGGCCGATCGGAGAGAAGCGAATGATCCTGCTTCCTCCATCCGCGTGGTTAATCGTAATATGTAAACGGTCAACTGGCAAATATGGTTCAATAATATGTGCCCATTCCACAACCGTTACACCATCGCCAAAAAAATATTCATCAAAACCTAAATCTTCTTCACTTTCTGCTAAACGATATACATCCATATGATACAAAGGGAGACGTCCTTCGTATTGTTTAATAATATTAAAAGTCGGGCTGCTGACATTGCGGTTAATTCCTAACCCTTTTGCTAGTCCTTTTGTAAACGTTGTTTTTCCTGCCCCTAAATCACCTTCTAACGTAATAACGTCTTGTGGCTGAACGTACCGAGCAAGTTTCATCGCTAATGCTAACGTATCTTCAGGATGATGTGATACATATTCATATGTTTTCATCGTTCATTCCCCTAATTAAATAAAATCAACATACAAAAAAGACCTTAGGATCGCTCTCCTAAGGAAATACTACACATATAAGTGTACACGAAAACAAAACATAAAGCAAAAAAGGCATAAAAAAACACGAAACTTATATCGTTTCGTTCCATTGGTTGCGGGGGCAGGATTTGAACCTGCGACCTTCGGGTTATGAGCCCGACGAGCTACCTGGCTGCTCCACCCCGCGATGATGAAAAAATGTATTCAATCAAGTAAAGTACATCGAGCAACTCGGGCGGTACACTGATGTAATTTCAAGGATGTGGATTCATTCGTGCTCCATCCCATAATCACATCAGACTAATTCTCTCGATAAATACAATAATGCCCGGCAACGTCCTACTCTCGCAGGCGGTGTCCCGCCAACTACCATCGGCGCTGGAGAGCTTAACTTCCGTGTTCGGGATGGGAACGGGTGTGACCTCTCCGCCATCGTCACCGAGCAAACATACTTTTTCATAGCACCATGTCAGGCGTGAAGGATTATTCCTTCAAAACTAGATAACAGGAGTTCAGACGTTTTCTTGACTACGTCAAGAACCGTTCTCCGCTTTTCTTGTGTGCTTAGTTAAGTCCTCGATCGATTAGTATCCGTCAGCTACACGTGTCGCCACGCTTCCACCTCGGACCTATCAACCTTGTCATCTTCAAGGGATCTTACTCGCTTGACGCGATGGGAAATCTCATCTTGAGGGGGGCTTCACGCTTAGATGCTTTCAGCGCTTATCCCTTCCGCACATAGCTACCCAGCTGTGCCCCTGGCGGGACAACTGGTACACCAGCGGTGCGTCCATCCCGGTCCTCTCGTACTAAGGACAGCTCCTCTCAAATTTCCTACGCCCGCGACGGATAGGGACCGAACTGTCTCACGACGTTCTGAACCCAGCTCGCGTACCGCTTTAATGGGCGAACAGCCCAACCCTTGGGACCGACTACAGCCCCAGGATGCGATGAGCCGACATCGAGGTGCCAAACCTCCCCGTCGATGTGGACTCTTGGGGGAGATAAGCCTGTTATCCCCGGGGTAGCTTTTATCCGTTGAGCGATGGCCCTTCCATTCGGAACCACCGGATCACTAAGCCCGACTTTCGTCCCTGCTCGACTTGTAGGTCTCGCAGTCAAGCTCCCTTCTGCCTTTACACTCTTCGAATGATTTCCAACCATTCTGAGGGAACCTTTGGGCGCCTCCGTTACGCTTTGGGAGGCGACCGCCCCAGTCAAACTGCCCACCTGACACTGTCTCCCACCCCGATCAGGGGTGCGGGTTAGAATCTCAGTACGACAAGGGTGGTATCCCAACGGCGACTCCACCTAGACTGGCGTCCAGGCTTCTCAGTCTCCCACCTATGCTGTACATGTCGCACCAACATTCAATATCAGGCTGCAGTAAAGCTCCACGGGGTCTTTCCGTCCTGTCGCGGGTAACC